>CAYTRP010000431.1:0-3419 GCA_964440195.1 uncultured Candidatus Sumerlaeota bacterium | reverse complement strand
CGCCGAGGAGGCGTTCCAGGCGGCGTGGGCGCGCGTTCTGGCCGATGCCCGCGCGGGGCGCCTCACGGCGTCCTCGCCCGGCCCAAGGATGCGCGCGCAGATGGTCCACACGATGGCGCGCTCCGCCTCGAAGACGGAGCCAAAGACCTCGGCGGAGTGCCCGGACTCCGGGTGGGTCAGGAAGCGATGCCACAGGGTTGTCGTCATGGTTGCGCCGTACCTTGCGAATGATCTCCATCATCACTCAAGCAGGCAAGGGCGCGTTTGTGCGAGATCGACGGAAGTTTTTTTAGCGGCGCATTTCGACGACGAGGGGGGCGGCGGAGCGTTACCTTTATTTCTTGGGCAATGTGACGGCGCCGATGTCGATCTCTCCGGCGCCGGATACCGGCACCTCCACATCGACGGGTGGATTCCACCCGCCATTCTGGCGCATGATTTCAAGCTGGTAGTGGCCGGGGGAAAGGTTCTCGATCCGGAAGGCTCCCTTCTCATCGACCTTGAATGGCGCCGCCCAATCCGACCCGCCCGTTTCGTTCACGCGACGCACGATGCAATAAAGACTTTCCGGATTCATGTCCGGGTTCCAGTCCGCCACGGAGCCGACCAGCGCGGGGGTTCTCCACCGCTGCACCACGATGCCTGTTGTCCGTCCTGTAACCTCGAAGGGTCGCGATCCACCGATGTCCGTGTTACGATAATGATCAAAACCATCGACCAATTTCGCACGATACCGACCCGCCTGCACGTTTGGAATCGTGAAGGTCCCATCGGCCTCGGGCTGGACTTCGTGCGAGGCGGTGTACCGGTCATGGCGCCGCGTGCCGCTCTGGATTTCCTTCTGCAACCGCTCCAGCAACACGGTCCCGCGCCCGCTCCAGGGTTGTCCGCGATCAATGATGTTGCCCGAGACGGTGAAGCTATTCGCGCCGTCGAAAAGGACTTCCGCCTTCTCCTCCGCCTTCAACTCCACGGTCTTCCAAGCGGTGGTCAGCCCGCGCGTCGGATGGCCGATGGCGCCGGGAAGGGAATGGCGCGCGTTGGTGTCGGGAATGCCACTGGCCTGCAACTGGAGGATGTGCCCACCGGGTTTGAGCCCGGTGATTTCCACGACGCCCTCATTCGATTCAAGGGAGCGCATGATGACCAGGCTGTTTACCGTGTCTTCTTCCGGCACAATGTGAACGCCATGCACCGTGGGATACACACGGCGATTCACCGAGACGCGCACCGAAGCGCCCGCGCTCACGATGATCTCCAACAATTCCGGCGAGTCGTCTCCGACGATCATCAGTTTCCGGACGTGACGGTCGCTTTCGACAACCAACGTGCCGTCATTGGGCAACTCCAGCTTGCCAAGATCAAACGCGCCGTCACGACCCGATGTCGTTTGCGAACTGGGGCGTTGGGTCCGCGCGTTCTCCAGAAAGACCTCGAAGTGACTGGGCGGCAAGTCCAGTTGCGATTCGCCTTCACGGTGGGGAATCAACACCAACCGCGCGTTGTGAACGGCATCGCCCTCTTCATCGCGCACGACGCCCTTCCATAGGCGCGCGGCGCCCGTCGCGGGAACCAACGCGATGGGTTGCACATCCGTGCCAATCACCACGGGATCCACTTCGCGCGTGGTGTATCCCTCCGCCGAGACGAACAGGGCCACGGCACTGTTCGGAACAAATTCGCCAAAGCGGAACGATCCATCCTCGGCGTCGAACAGAAGGCCGGGGTTGAGATGATTGCTCGCAATGCCCAGGTTCGTGCGACCTTCCGGCCTCGCGCGAGAGAAATCCAGACGAATGCGGAATTGGGGGATGGGTTCGCCGGATTCGCCGTCAATCACGCGCCCGGCCAAGGGAATCCTGCGTTCGATGACGATGGTCTCGTTCATCTTGCCGGCGATGTCGCGCACCTCCGTGGAATTGGCCCTGTCGCGCAGATGGACCCACAAGATGACATCCCTGGCCAGATCCTCCAGTTCAAACGCGCCGGTCCCATCCGTGCCAACACTCGAACCAATCTGGTGCGTGGATGGCATCCAGACAATGAGGCGCGCACCAGGGATCGGATTGCCTTCCTCATCGACCACGCGCCCCGAGGCGGACAGGCCGCGCTCCAGTTCGAGGCGCAGTGGCCCACCAGAAACCTCGGGGAGAGCGATGACCTTCGGTGCGTAACCTTTCGCCATCGAGAACTTTGCCGCCTTCAACAACCAGATCCTCTTCGAGGCGAAAGGTTACGCACCGAAGAGGATCTGGTTGTTGAAGGCGGCAAAGTTCTCGATGGCGAACGCGCCCGCTTCATCCGTCTCGTCGAGGGATTCGCTGCTCCACCCCTGATCGCCGCGCAACCGCGCCCCCATAATCGGGGCACCGGTTCGCGCATCCACAACAATGCCTTCCAGGCGCGACACCGCAAGGGGCTCCAGTGTGACGTTGAACTCAAATCGTTCGGACTCCGCGGGAATGGTTATTTCTTCCGCCCTGAGGAACACCTTGTGCCCGGGATGGGAGACGGAAATCCTCTGCAGCAGAGCGCCACGCGCGACGTGCGCGATCTCATAACGGCCTTCCTCGTCAGTACGACCGGCGAGCGAGGACATGCTATTATTGCTGACAAAGACCTCGGTGTCGCGGGCGGGCTCTCCGTTCGCCTGCAAGACGCGGCCATGCAGAATGGCGCCGGGGCGCAATTCCAGCGTCACCACCGGATCGGTGGAGCCGACCTCGATGTGGAGTCCATCCTGCGCGTATCCCTCCGCCCGCGCCTCCAGGCGCACGCTCCCCAAGGGCGCGTCGTCGTAACGGGCGATGCCCTCACGATTGCTAAATCGCATTCGTTCGTAGCCCGGCCCCCGGAGCCGGGTCCACGCATCCCGCAATGGCTCGCCACTCGCCTTGTCCACCACGAGAACCGACAGGAAGCGCGTCGGGGGCGCCGGAGCTTTCTCCTCTCCGGTGACGGTTGCCGCCGCGTCGGCCATCGCCACTTCTTCCGGTTCCGCGATGGGTTGCTCCCTTTCCGGCGCGGGTGTTTTTTCCTCCGCATCGACCGCATTCGCCACTTCCGCCGCGATTCCCTTCGTTGCCGAAATGGATTCCGGGCTTTTCGGCCATATCGTGCCTACGCCAATCGACAACGCGACAACGACCACCGCCGCAATGGCCGCGATTTTAGCGGTGACAGTGGAAAACATACCCGCCGCGACGGCTGTCGTCGTGGACACGCTCATCACTCCCGCCGCCGTCAGCCCGCTTGGCGGCATCAGGAGTCCCGCGCTCAGGCCTCCGACACCGAGCATCCCCAGCGTATCTCGCAACCCCGCCCGCTCCGCCAACGGACGCAGGCGATTGAGCGCCGCCTTCAACCGCGAGTGCAGCGTCGAGAGCGGAACCCCCAGCGCCATCGCCACGTCCCGTTGC
>CAYTRP010000430.1:0-3421 GCA_964440195.1 uncultured Candidatus Sumerlaeota bacterium | reverse complement strand
GACTTGGCGCTCTTCTTGGCCGACTGGAGGGGCTTCTTGGCGGGCTCCGCCGCCTTCTTCGGCGCCGGAGGTTTGGGTGGCGCGGGCGCGTCCTCCGCCAGCACCTGTTCCATCATCGCCCCGATGTCGTCCTCGGTCAGGTCGGCAACGGGTTTGGACACTGGCCGCGCCCGATCTCCCGCTTCCGGCGAAACCGTGGGTTCGCCGGGGGTTGCCTGTGGAGCCTCTTCACTTACCTCTACCGGGGCTGCTGCTTGGGATTCATCTGGTTCCGCCGTGGGCGAAGGAGCCTCGTAAGTCAGGGGAACGCGCAACGGCCCGGCCTTCGGATCGCCGTCCCTCGCCAACGGCTTGATGACTTCGTTTCGAATGCGAACCCCAAGCTCGCGGACCTGCGCCTCGGTCATGCCGGTGTTGTCCGTGACCCATTTGATGATCCGGGCCTCGGCCTTGTTCTTTGCCGGTTGCGCGGTGGTGTAGGCCGCGCGGTCGATGTCCGATTCCCAATCAAGGGTGTATTGCTTGTTCCCGTAGGAGTACCGTGGGGCGATGTTGTGGATGCCCTGCGGGAGCTTGGGGCCGGACGAAGCCGACGCTGGCGCCGCCTTCGGCGTGGGAGGCTTGGCGGGGCTTTCCGGCTTGGCTGTTGTGGTGGCAGGGGCCGGTCGTTGGCTTACCTGTGGGGGTGCCGTCTTGTCACTGGGGGCTGGGGCGCTACCTGTGGGGGTGCCGCCCTTGTCTCGGGGGGTGCCCCTGCTTTTTGCGGGGCGGCCTTCCCCGCCGCGTCCATTGGGGACGGAGACGACGGTTTTGATGGCGCGGCGGTGGGCCGTTGCGCACGGCTGGCCGGAGAAATCTCAACATCCGGACGCGAAGGACGCTTGGGCGGCTCTGGTCCCGGACGCGGGCCGAGAACAAATCCACCCTCGCCCGGCATGGCCGCCCTACCAGGTACTTCCCAACCAAGCAGGCGCTGGCCTTCTGGTTGCGGTGACTCCGGGCGCGGCTTGGGCTGCCGCGTCCGGCTGGCAGGGGAGATGCCAAAACCCGGCCCTTCCACGGGTTGTGGCTTGGCGGGCTCCTGTGGATTGAGAACAAAGCCGCCTTCCCCGGGCATGGCCGCATCGCCGGGAGGTTCCCATCCGAGACGGCGGGACGACTCGGGTTCTCGCAAGGGGGGGATGCTCGGATCGTAGGTCAATTGCCGCCCGATAAGCTCGTTGTCGATTCTGCGGAGTGCCTCGTCATCCATTCGGGACAGGCGCTCGTGCATTCCCCTCTCGGCTTTTGCCAACTCCCGGCGCTGTCGAGCGTTCGTCAACTCTGCCTGCCGCTGCTGGGTGCTCGCCACCGCCTCCGTAGCGCTCATGCCCTTGCCGGTAAACCCACCAATCAGGCCTTCCAGCCGCGTCTCGGGGCTGGTCAGGGCCTCGCCCACTACCTGCCCAAAGCCCTTTGTCGGGTCCTTTAGACCCGCAATGGCGGCCTGCGACGCCGCCGAGGAGATCGTTTCCTGAAGCCCCTCCTCGATGAAGCCGCCAACCCCAGCCTTCCCCGCGTTCAGGAGAACCTCGGTCATCTCTCGTTTCCATGTTGGGTCGCGAAGAACTGCCTGAATTGGCTGGTTGTTCAACTTCCGGCCAAGGTTCACCAGTTTTCGGGAAAGCCCCCCACCCTTCACAAGCTGCATGGGAAAGTAGGCTTCCAACACGCCAGCCGGGGCGGCCAGATTGGCGGCGGCCATCGCGCTCTCCGGGTCCAAACCCTCCGCAATGGCCTCGTCATAGGTGACGCCTCCCTGCATGGCGTAACCGAGAAGAGCAGGCAGAGCACCAGAGGCGAGGGTGGCGGTGGCACCCTTCAACCCCAGCGCGGCCACCACGGGAACCGAGATGGCGGATAAGGCAAGGAATGGAACGGTGGACCCAAGACCTTGCGGCAAGTCCCCGAAAGCAATACTTTCAACCGCATCCAGCGTGAGCCCCTCCTTGAAGGGGTTTGTCCCCTTTGCAAAAGTCGGGTCGGGCGGGTATGCGGCTTCCAGATCTTGGCGGATTTGGTTACCTGTCTTGGTGAGGATGTTGTTGTCGCCGCCAATGGCCAATCTGCCGGTTTGCTCCAGCGCATAGGCCGAGGCGTTGCCAACGCCCTTGATGAAACTCTTTCGGAATTCCTCCGCCCCACGCGCCGCGCGTTCTGCAACCCCGGGGATGATTCCCGTATCAGGGCGGACGTCCTGCGGAGGTAATGGTGCCTTGGCTTCCTTTTGCCGCGCCCGGTCGATCCGCTTCATGTCTTCCGGTTGTTCGAGGCCAATGGCGTCCGTAATGCCCCGGCTAATCTTCTGCCCCATGACTCCCGGGCTCATCGGCAACGCGGTATCTACAACATTCCACGCATGGCCGATGAGGGTTTCCAGTCCAGTTGCCTGTTCCGCTTGAACCCGCTTGGCGCGTTCCTCCAGGAGCTTTCGCACTTCGCGCGGGTCCGTGCCCCGGGGGGCAATGGCCTGCCGGGCCTGGACCAAAGAGACCGGGTCTTCACCTTCGGGGACGACTTCGGGGCGGCGGGGAGCGATGGGCGTCGCCGCCCCGCCCTGGCTGGCAAGCCATGCGCGGGTCCCCTCCGCGAAACGGCTCAACGGGTCACGGGACACCCCTTCCCGCTGCGCGAAGGCGGTAGCGGTTCCGGCGGCAAAGCGGTCGAGGACGGAAGGTGCTTTCCCCATGTTATTGTCCCGTGTAGGATTGGACGGGACGTTCGCTCAGGATTCCGAGACGGATGGCATGGGCGACGGTGGATTCAACCTGATTGGCCAAGTCGGGATTGCCCGCTGCCCACTCCTCCCATCCGGGTTGCCGGTATGGCGGAGCATTGTAGGCGGCGTTGAGATATTCGGCCATTTCCGCCGGCCCGATTACGCGCCCGAAACGTGTGGCGACGGCGGAGGCATTGACAAGCGCCTTGAGACGTTGGGCCACTGGCTCCTGGGGGACGTTTTCAATGGGAGGGGCAGTTGCCGACAAGACGGGGGAGGATCTCCAGAATTGCCACCATGACTTTGTTGCCTCGGCTGGCTGGGTCTCGGCGTTCCTTGCCATCTCTTTAAGTGCGCGCGCGGCGGGAGTGTCCTCGTCCTCGCCGCCCGACATCTCGCGCATGGCCAGGCGCAATTCCCGGTCGGCCTGCACCGGCACCGCCTTGGCGCGGCGCTCGGACTCGGCGGGGTCGATGAACGTGACGCCCTCGGCGTCCTCCGCCCTGCGCATATTCTCGCGCTGGCGCTGGGCAACACGGTCATGAAGGTCCGTGATCTCCAGGGCCTCGCTGGTCTCGTCCGCCCCATAGATCGCCTGCCCGGCGAACCGGCCCGCGGGCTCCTGCCCTTCGTATCTCGGGGATGCCAGCCTCTCCGGCGGGG
>CAYTRP010000429.1:0-3426 GCA_964440195.1 uncultured Candidatus Sumerlaeota bacterium | reverse complement strand
AACGGGATCGGATTATGGGCGCGGAATGTTGTGAATAAAGGGCTTGGACGCGCGGCGGGCTGTGTCGGTTGAGAGGCTCGGTGGGTCGTAGGGAAACACTTTGGTTGCGGGGAGGAGCAGGGGGCGGGAACACGGACGGGTGCGGAGGCGGTGTAGTGGCGTGATTTTCAGAAGTCGGCGGTTTCGTGGGGGAGTTTGTTTGGGGATTGGGACTGGTTGTCACTTTGGCTCGGGAGGGGCGGTCGCTGGCGCCAAGGTGCCCGGCCAGGGTGTCCCGAGGGGGGACGGGAGGAATGAAGGATGACGAGTGAGGCGAGAAGGATGAAATGAAACGGAGAGACGAAAGACGGGTCGGCGGGGCTTTCTTTGTCGATCATTCCATCAGCGTGGTTCCTCGCTTTCCAAGAGATTGAGTTCGCAAACCCAACCTCTCCTAAATGGGGACCACGCCCCAAACAAAAATGCGAGAATTCGCTGCAGTATCCATCGATCAAAGTTATCGAAGAACTATTTCGAGGGATCTTCCAATTTAAGGTCTCGCATTATGCGAATAGCCTCGGGGAGATCTGACCAAGGAGGCATAAAAGCTATCTTCAACCGAACAGCTTGCCTGTAAGACCATTCCAATACATTGGCTAATACTTGAAGCTGCTGCACCGTAAGAGCCTCCAAGCTTTTTTTCCGTTTTTTGTCCCTCTGAGCCCAATCGACATCTGGATACGGGCCGCCTATTATATTTATAGAATTGGCTTTCTGACAATTCGCCGATCCTTTCTTAACTCCATCACATGCTTCTAGTGCTAGCAGCGGAGATACAAACTGCGCTATCCACTGCTCATAATCCAAAAAGCCTTCATAATCATAAATGTCGCTACACTTTGGTTGAGCGCAGAACATTTTCAAAACGTCCAACAGGCCAACGCCAATCATCACGGGAACATCTTCATCAACAAAAGAAAACAGAGAGAACTCAATTACGTTAATCCCGGTAATCCTATTGAAATACACATCAAACTCCCTTTCGACGCCCACTCTCAACGCTTCCGCTTCTTGAATATAATCAGACATGCTGCGCCCCTTTCGTCGAGACCTCCGACCGACCCCATCCGCTTCTCGCCGTGTGATTCGTGGCCATGATTTTTTCGGTTTCCTCCCGCCGTGGCGTGGTTTGACCTTCGGATTCGGCTCTTCCCGGGCTGTCCGGGGCGGCGTGGCCCCGCCAAAATAGACGCGTGAACTGCATCACCATTGTCCCCAGACCGTGGGCGTTCGTCGAGGCAGCAGACTCCCAGCGATGCTCGATCACACAGCCCATGTTGTCAAACCCAGTCGGGAGGGAATTCATCGCCCGGCGGAATCAGCCTGCCGCCCTTCTTTGGAGGGCGCGTGGGTGCTCCAGCGGCCATTGGTCATGATGGAAAGCGACTGGAGCGCCCGCAGCAAGGCTCCTTCGCCAAGGCTACGAAGCCCGCGGCTGCGGACGCAAACAGCGCAAGCAAGCGTGCGCACTCCAGAGATGCGCCATCGCGGTTCCTCGTCACCACGGGTGGCGGAACGCGCGGGAGGGCCTTGGGAGGCCCGGTGGATCGAAAACACTTTTGCCGCCGGGCGCGATGCTTGGCGGCAAATGAGGAGAGGGTGCCCTGGGCGTTTCACTCCCCCGGCGGCTTCGAGCCCCACTCGAATTCCGGGAGGAGGTCGTCCTTCGATCCGGAATCCCAGCCGAAGAAGACCACGGGGAGACAGACGCAGCAAAAGAGCGCGGTCAGGCAGGCCCCGATGCCGCCGCTCGTCGTGCCCATGAGGGAGAGCAGCAATCCGCCGCCTTGGCTCAGGGCGATCTGGGGAAGGATGAACAGGACGACGTAGCGCAGGCCGGGGTCGGGGACGGCGGGCGCCGCCCAATGCCACAACCCGGTGGCCAGAATGAAGGGGAGCAGCAGCAGGCGCATGGTCGCGTTCACTCGGGCGACGCCAGCCCCAAAGCAACCACCATGACGTCGCCATCCCAAACGAGACGACCGGCACCCCAACGATGTCAAGCCGCGCCGTCCGGTTGGGGTTGTACAGTTACGGGGTGCACCTCAAGGTTGTTGCTCCAACCACGAAAAACGGATTTGAAGCGCAGAGAGAATTGAGGACAGGATACCGGGATCAATGGGATGGAGGGCAAATCGCAGTCTCCTCCACCAAATCGCCTGTTCGTCTTGCCTGCCTGCGTGGCCGGCTGGCACAGATGGGGCTCGGAGTGGGGGGATCACATGACGCTTCTTTCCATCGCCTGGCGTTCTCTGTTGAGCCGACCCGTGGTGACGGCGTTGACGGTGGCGGGCGTGGTGTTGGGGGCGGCGTTGATCACGGCGGTGTTGACGCTGCGGCGCGAGACCGAGCGTGCGTTCATGCAGGATGTCGTCGTGGCCGACCTCGTCGTGGGGGCCAAGGGAAGCCCGCTTCAACTCGTCCTCAGCAGCCTGTACCACATGGACGTTCCGACGGGCAACATCGCGTGGGTGGAATACGCGCGGTTGACCCGCGATCCGCGCGTGCGGCGCGCGATCCCCCTCGGGCTCGGCGACAACCATCAAGGCTATCGAATCGTCGGCACGACCTCCCAGTTCTTCGAACTTGAACGCCGCAATGTGGATGACGATTCAAGACGGACAACGTGGGAGAAGATCTTTCGCGTGGGCGAGGGACGTTTGTTCGAGGGAAACTTCGAAGCGGTGATCGGACCCCAGACGGCACGCCAGACGGGCCTTTCCATCGGCGACAAGTTTTCCGGCACGCACGGGATCGCTCCCCTGCCCGGAAGCGAGGAACACGGCGCGCATCCGTATACGGTGGTGGGGGTCCTTGCGCCGAGTGGCACGGCGCACGACCGGGCGATCTTCGTCAGCCTGGAAAGCATCTGGATTGTGCACGACGAGGAGCAGGCGTTGCACGAGGAGTTGTTTGGCAAGTCGGGGGAGGAGGCGGCCCCGGCTGCCCGCTTCTCCGGCTTGTTTCCCGGCACGCGGCCGCCGGAACCCGATCCCGCGGATGATCCCAATGCGGCTCGCGAGGTGACCGCCATGATCGTGCAACTGCATACGCCGGGGATGCGCCTGTTCATCGCCGACGAGATCCAGCGCACGCGCAACGCCATGGCGGCGGTGCCGGTCAACGAGATGCTGCGTCTGTCGCGACAGGTGCTGGGGCCGGTGCAGGGGGCGCTGCTGGCGGTGGCATGGCTGGTGGTGGTGGTGGCGGGGATGAGCATCCTGGCCACTCTCTATCAGGCGGGCGAACGCCGCCGGCGCGATGTGGCATTGATGCGAGCGATGGGAGCGCGGCGGTGGGAGATTTTCACACTCGTTCTGGCGGAGGGCGTGCTTGTGTCGTTGCTGGGCGTGGCGGGCGGTTGGTTGCTGGGGCAGGCGGGTGTGG
>CAYTRP010000428.1:2611-3437 GCA_964440195.1 uncultured Candidatus Sumerlaeota bacterium | reverse complement strand
CCAACCCCACCAAAACGACCTGTCCTCCGTAGCCTTGGCGAAGGAGGAAGAACGCGGAACCCGGAACCCGGAACGCGGAACTTGAAACTCCCCCATTCCATTTCATCCTTCTTGTTTCACTCTTCACTCTTCATTCCCCCTGTCCCCCATCGCCCGGCACCAACGAAGAAATCGCGGCTTTGAAAAGGTCCTGCTCTCCCAGCCCCCGGCTTGCGAAGCCCCTTGCGCACGACGTCCCGTGACGAAAATACCCATTCCCAACATTCCGCAAGGGAGCGACTTCACGATGGACCTCATGGCAACGATTCGCAACGTCCCTGACTTTCCCATCCCGGGGATACAATTCAAGGACATCACGACGCTTTTGGCCGACAGCGCGGCGTTCGCCGAGGCGATGAAGCGCCTTGAAGCCCGGTACGCGGGACAGGGTCTGACCAAGGTGGTCGGCATCGAGTCCCGGGGCTTTATCTTCGGCGCCGCCCTCGCCCGTGCCCTTGGGCTTGGATTCGTGCCCATTCGCAAGGCGGGCAAGTTGCCGGCCGAGACCCTGAAGCGCTCCTATGAACTGGAATATGGGACCGCAACCATTGAGATTCATCGGGACGCCCTCGGACCCTCGGACCGGGTTGTCCTGATCGACGATCTGCTGGCGACCGGCGGGACCCTTGCGGCCGCTGCGGAACTGGTGAATGAAACCGGGGCCAAGTTGGAGGAGATTTGGGTCTTGATCGAGCTGACCTTCCTCCCCGGGCGCCAGAAGCTTGGGGGCCACAAGGTTCACTCGGAACTGCGGGTTGCCGGGGAATAGCCATCCGCACCAGCGCTG
>CAYTRP010000428.1:0-2601 GCA_964440195.1 uncultured Candidatus Sumerlaeota bacterium | reverse complement strand
GGCTTGATTTCCCGGGGAGGCTATTGTTGCCTTGGGCATGCGCATTTTGGCCGACATCTTCCGCCTTCGCCGGAGTTCCCCCTCGGACTGGACCGAGCGCAACGCGGGGCGTGTCATTGCGGTTTGCGTGGGGGTCGTGGGCTTTTGCTGGCTGGCGGTCACGAGTGTCGCCATTCCCGTTCGCCGGGAACCCGCCCCGACCATCAGGATCATCCTCGAGACACCCGAGTTCCCTTCGGATGCCCCGGACTTCGAGGACGTGGCGGCAACCTCGATTTGGCCATCGGAAGTTCCCAATCCCACGGCGTCCATCGCGGACATGATTAGGGAGTCGAGCGCGGACGGACGCCCCACTCTTCAAAATTGGCAGCCGAAGGGCCAGTCGGACCAGGCCCTCATCGATCAAATCCTGCTCGAGGTCGCGAATCATTCCGACCGCCTGAAGTCCCGCGAGACGGACCTCAAGGCCCAGGTCCAAAGGGTACAGATCGAGACAATCGGCCGCGAGTTTCTGCTCAACTCCGACGGTGGACGCGCCGGCATCATTCGGACCCTGGACGTCGCCGACTTCCCCGAGAGCATCGTGAAGCCGGTCTTCAACCGGTTTGGCATCACGATGGAATACAAGCACGTCAACCCGGCGGGCAGCTCCTCGGGCCGGTACATGAACGCCGTCACGACGCGCGACGCCGTTTACACGAACCAGGCGGCACCGGGATATTACGAGACGTTTGTCCTGTCTTCAAAGGCACTTTCCATGATGGCCGCCATCGAGACGAAGGCCCTCATGGATCGCGGGTTCGAACCGCGCAACTCGCGTATCCGCAAGATCGTCTTCGGGATCGTCAAGGACGAGAACGACGAGTTCTCGCTGGGCGTGACGGAGATCGAAGTCGAGCGCCTGCGCTAGCCATCCAGGCCTAGCCCGCGCGTTTCTCCGCCGGCTCGTGGGGCGTCGTCACCTCGGAAGAGTCCATGAAGAGATCCTCCTGCGCGGCGGAATGAATCTCCTCGACCGAAACGGCGAGCCCGGCCTCCTGCGGCAACAAGGGTGCCTGCACGTTGGGATTCATCTCTTCCGGCATCGACATTTTCCAATCCCCCCGGTCCCCGATTTCCTCCTCCAGGGCCAGAAGTGCCGTCTGCATGCGATAGCCCTCCTCGCCGGCGCGCGCCTTCACGCGGCGGTATCGGCCATCGCCCCCCAGGTGCCGTGCCTTGACGTTATCGCGGGCACAGGCCGCGAAGATCTCGTGAACGCAGCGCTGCTTGAGGTCTTCCTGCAGGATCGGGAACATGGTCTCGATGCGCCGGTCCATGTTCCGGTCCATCCAATCCGCCGAGGACAGGAACACCTTCTCGTTGGGCGCCTCCCCGAAGACGAACAGGCGGCTGTGCTCGAGGAAGCGATCGACGATCGACCAGACACGGATGTTCTCGCTGATCCCCTTGACCCCGGGCCGAAGGCAGCAGATGCCGCGAATGCACAAGTCTATCTTCACCCCGGCATTGCTGGCGCGGTAGAGCTCGATGATGACCTCCTGGTCCACGAGAGAGTTCATCTTCGCAAGGATACGCGCGGGCCTGCCTTCCTCGGCCAGCTCCCGCTGCTCGTTTATGAGGTGTTCCAGGGATGTCCGCAAGTCCTTGGGTGCCACGATGAGCTGTTGCCACTGCGGCTCGCGCGCATAGCCCGTCAGCATGTTGAACAGGTCGGAGGCGTCGTCGCAGAACCCGGGATCGCAGGTGAACAAGCCGATGTCAGAGTACAGGCGTGCCGTGGTGGGGTTGTAGTTCCCCGTGCCCAGGTGCACATAGCGGCGGATGCCATTCTTCTCCGCGCGCACGACCAGGGCGACCTTGCAGTGCGTCTTGAGGCCCACGAGGCCATAGACGACATGCACCCCCGCCTCTTCCAACTGGCGTGCCCAGACGATGTTGTTCTCCTCGTCGAAGCGCGCCTTGAGTTCCACCAGGGCCGCCACCTGCTTGCCATTCTGCGCGGCGCGGATGAGCGCCTTGATCAACGGCGAGTCGCCGCTGGTGCGATAGAGGGTCTGCTTGATGGCCAGCACGCGAGGATCGTCCGCCGCCGCCGAGATGAAGTCCACGACGGGAACGAACGATTCGTAGGGATGGTGAAGGAGAATGTCGCGCTGGCGCATCTTGTTGAAGATGCTGCCCGCTCCGCGCAGGTGCGCGCGCACGTTTGGCGTGAAGGGCTCCTCGCGCAGGTCCTCGCGCCCCTCCATCTTCCAGATGGGGGACAACTCGTCGATCGCGATGGGGCCCTGGGCCTTGTAGACTTGCTGGGTGCCCAGGTTGAGCTGCGTCATCAGGAACGACAGCAGGCGGTCGGTGACGCGCGAATCGATCTCCAGCCGCACGGCCATGCCGCGCTCGCGCTCGCGGATTTCCGTCTCGATGTACTTGAGCAAGTCCTCCGCTTCGATCTCCTTGTACTCGATGTCCGCATCGCGCGTGACGCGGAAGGGGATGGACTCGACCACGTCCAACCCGGGGAAGAGGGAGGGGAGGAACTCGGTGATGAAGTCCTCGAGAAGGACGAAGCGCCGGCGATCCCGCTGGGAAGGCACCTCG
>CAYTRP010000427.1:446-3442 GCA_964440195.1 uncultured Candidatus Sumerlaeota bacterium | reverse complement strand
CTGCCCACTTGGGATTTCATCTCGAGTACGGCAATGAGCCTGTCGCCGCTTGTAACGACATAGTCCCACCTCTTGCTCGGGCGAAAAAAGCCGGGCAAAGTCTGAATCCGCTTTCCCTGTTCGATGACTCCATCGCGGAGGCCGTTCTCGCGAATGATCGCCTCAATGAGGGGAATGAAACCGTCCATGTTCTTCCCGGCGGTAACCGCGCCTCTCGATCCGGCGTCGATGGTTCCCCTGAGCTTCTGGGCCTCCGTGGCGTTCAATCTGGACTTCCAAAACTCCGCGACGGCTTGACGTGTTCTCTTCTCGAAGTTGGCGAGGCTGAGGGTCATGGGTTTGCGACACCCCTCCCCCGCGACTTCCGCAATGGGGCAACAAGATCCTCATCGACCCCATACACCCCGCACGAAATCGAGTCCACCTCCTCGGGCGACAGGCAAGCCGATCCAATGCCTGCCATCCGCTCTCGCAACTCGCCATCCAGGGAATCCCAAGGCGGCAGGCGAATGCGACGAAGGTACTGGGCTTGAAAACGGAGATACCCGCCACGCATGCGCACCGAGTAGAGTTCCACGAAGAGCCTCGCAATGGTGCTGCGCAGCACGATCTGAAGCGCGCGAAGCGGCCAAATCCCGGATGTGACATAGTACAGATTGTGGTGAGGGTAGTATTTTCCCTCCTCCAGGATAATGTTTGGCTCCCCCTTGATGTCGGGAATCAGCAATTTGGGCCTGCGCGTAAGCTCTGGGTAAATTCGATCGATCGTCCGAAACCACCCCGCCGGATTCCGCCTGGCAACATTTCGGCGACAGATGGACTCCTTGTTCGACTCAAGGAACTCCCTGAGCCGGGGATAGTTCCGCAGGTCGACAAGCCCGCCATCGTCGGCGAAAGGATTCAGGACGCCATGCCCCGACCATTCAACGGCGCCACTCCGCGTATCCCGGGCAAGCACAAGCGGTTCCTTCCGGTCGGGCTCCACGGGCAACTCGTCGTACCTCCCAATGAAGACCTTGTCGGCTCCGGTTGCGACGCCGATCCCAACCTTGCACCCCGTGTCTTCGAGCGCCGGGAAGCGGGCCTCAAGATCCCTTACAATCCGAAGCTCGTCAAACTGATCGAGAATCCAGGGAGCGTCCGTTGCGGCAAGATCGTCGATGGTGTGGATCGGGTGGTCACTCGACTCGCCCGACTTCAATGCCCTGCCCAGGCGCTGCAACGCATCCGGCTCGATGGGCGGACGATGCGCCAGCCGGGTCACCGGCAGCTTTTCGTGGGCAATCACCGTTATTGAGGGATAGGCGGACACTTCGCCCTCAAATGCCCCGGTACCCACCATGTCCACGTGATACTCCAGTGAAAAGCCCTTCGCGATCATCCCTCTAAGGGGGCGGCCATAGCGGTTCTTCATCCACCGGTCCGAGCAGATGAATGCAAGCCGGCCATCCGCGGCCAGCAAGTTCAAGGAACGCTCGATGAATGGCACGTAGAGGTCGGCGCGATCGTAAATCGTTCTGTAGCGTATCTTGTACTCGGCAAGCAAGACATCCGGAATGAGTTCTTGCCGCACATAGGGCGGATTGCCCACCACAAAATCGAATCGACCGCTGAAATCCGCCAGCAGAAAATCATCCTCGATCACCCAGGCTTCCAACAAGGGCTCCGAGAAAATGCCCAGGCCTTTCTCCTGAATCACCGGCAGAAGCCGCCGGCGCAGCATTCGGGCGGAATCGGCATGAATCTCAACGGCGCGAAAGGCATCCCTTAGATCGTCGAGAGGGTTGGCTCCATTCGCAACTGTCCGGCAGTACGAATCCAGCAGGCGAGTGGCGGCTGGAACCGCGAACGCACCAATACCGGCCGAAGGTTCAAGGAAACGCAACTTCCACAATGGCAGGCTGGGGCTGTACCCGGCCAAATCGAGCATGAACTCGACGACTTCGCGCCGTGTGAAAATGGCCCCGCGCGCCTCGCCGCCTTCGCATCGCAGGACGTCCACTGCGGCGGTCACCCCATTGTCCCTGACTCCTTCGAACAGGTCCAGCATTTGCGCGGCTCCATCGTCAACCCAACCAAACGCTTGGGAGATTCGAGGCATCCAACAGCGAGTCCAGGTGTCGGCGCAATGTCCTTCCTTCCAAGGCAGTGCCCACGAACCAACCCATCATGCACCGTTCTACTCACCGGTCTCCTCTCGCATCATCACCGTCAGCCTCTCAGGATCACGCCGAAAATCATCCAACTCCCCCCGCTTTCACGCCCCGTCATTCGCCAATCACCAGCCGCGCCAGCACTGGCAGGTGATCCGAAGGAAACCGCCCGTCAACGTTGTCCTCGATGTTGACGATGGATTCCGCACGCACGGGACCACGGTACATCACCCAGTCGATTCTGCGGTCCGAGTCCTTGTCGATCGGGCGAAAGGCGCCCCAGGTCGAAACAGGCCCGCCGCGCTCCGCCGCCGTCAGCCACGCGTCGCTCAACCCACCCCCCGTCAGGATTCGCCAAGCCTCCGCCTTCTCCGCCGTCGAATTAAAGTCGCCCAACAGGATCGCCGCATGATCCTCCGGCAACTCCAGGATTCGCGACAGGATCAACTTCGCGCTCTCCTGCCGCGCCGTCTCCTCCACATGATCGAAGTGGGTGTTGAAGACCGTGAAGAATCGCTTGTCGTCGCGGTGCCAGAACTTCACCCGCGTCACCATGCGCGTGATCGCCGAATCATGCCAGTTGCTCGCCGGCTCCTCCGGCGTTTCCGACAACCAGAAGTTCTCCACCTCGACCGGGTTCAGCGTGCGGTGCTTGTACATCACCGCCGTCATCTCGCCGCCACCGTTGCGATCGCGCCCTATCCCCACGAACCGGTAATCCGGCAGGCGTTGCACGAGGAACCCCGCCTGAAAGTCCAGGCACTCCTGCAAGCCGACGACATCGGGATCGTGGCGGCGAATCGCGTCCGCGACCATGTCCCGGCGCAGATCCCAGTGATTGGG
>CAYTRP010000427.1:0-436 GCA_964440195.1 uncultured Candidatus Sumerlaeota bacterium | reverse complement strand
CCATCGTTCGCCGTGCCGAAGCGGATGTTGAAGGACATGACATTCAGCGGCGTTTCTCCCCGGCCCACGCCCGGGAGCAGCATCGCCGCAAGCATCGCCAGGAACAGGATCGACTTGATCATCCGACCACATCCTCTATGGTGTCTCGCACCTTCTGGAAGAAGGACTTCTTGCGGTGCGGCTTCAGGTCTTCCTTCAGCTCCCGCGCCAGCTCGCGGAACAGTTCCTTCTGCTTCTCGGTCAAGCGCGCGGGGGTCACGACATTCACCCGCACGTATTGGTCGCCAAATGCCCCATGGCCGTCCGGCATTCCCTTGCCCTTCAACCGAAAGACCTTCTGCGCCTGCGTCCCCGGCGGGATATCCACACTCTGGTCGCCGTGAAGGGAGGGGACTGAAATCTCGGCGCCGAGCGCCGCCTGGGCAAAGCTCAGCGG
>CAYTRP010000426.1:0-3443 GCA_964440195.1 uncultured Candidatus Sumerlaeota bacterium | reverse complement strand
TGTCTTCGCGAATATCGCAGGAGACTCCGGAACACCTGCCTAAAAGTGAAGTCTCGCCGCTTCGCCGCCGATGTTCCCTGCCGGTGCCGCAGCGCCGTCCGGGTCGACAACACAACCGAATACCCCGCGTCGCGCGCGCGCCGGCACCAATCGGTGTCCTCGCTGTACAGGAAGTAGTCCTCCTCCATCGGCCCGATCCGGTCCACGACATCGCGGCGGGTGGCGAGGCATGCACCCATCAGCCAGTCCGCCCGCACGAGTCCACTACCCCGTCTCGATGGAGCCAGCCCCCGAAGCCTGCGGAAGAGCGGGGACAAGAGCGAATGCGTCAGCAAGTACGACAAGGGGCCCGGCTCGTCGTACCAATTCGGCTGCAAGCTGCCGTCGGGATTCAACAACCGGCAGGCGGCCATGCCAATGCGCCTCCTGCGGCCAAGCACGCCGACCAGGTCGGCCAACGCCTCGGCGTTTGCCTCGCAATCCGGATTCAGCAGCAGATGGAAGTCTCCCCGCGAGGCTCGCAGCCCCGCGTTGCAACCCGCCGCGAATCCCAGGTTCTCGCCGTTGCGGATCAGCCGCACCCACGGGGCCTGCGCCTCCATCCACTCCGCGGTCCCGTCCGAAGAGGCATTGTCCACGGCGATCGCTTCGAACGCGAACGGCAGCCTGCTCCGGCACTTTTCGAGCGCCGCCACGAATGCCGGCGCATCCTCCCGGCCATTCCAGAACACCACGATGATGGACAGCAGCGGCCGGTCGTCCGCCGCCCTGCTATTCATCGTCGCCCTGGGGCATGTCGTCGCGGCAGCGGTCGTGACTGTGGGCGCTCAGGAAGCCCCGCTTCGAGGGGGCCTCGATAAATGCCAGGAACACCTCCAGCTCCGCCGGGAAATCCTCGCGCCCCTCCCATTGCGACCGGACCGCCGCAATGCCGCTCTTCAAGCTCAACCCCGACCGGAACACCGTCTTGTAGGCCTTGCGCAATGCCGAGCGCGCCGCCGCGTCCACCCCGGCGCGGCGCATCCCCACGATGTTCAATCCCGCGATGAATCCAAAGTTCCCCTTGATGGTCGTGTACGGCGGCACATCCCGGTTGATCCCCGTCGCGCCGCCAACCATGGCCACGCGCCCGATCCGGCAAAACTGCTGCACCCCCACATGGCTCGAGATGAACACCCGGTCCTCCACCACCACATGCCCGGCGATCCCCGAAAAATTGACCATCACGATATTGTTGCCAAGCAGGCAGTCGTGCGCCACATGCGTCGACACCATCAGGTAGTTGTTGTCCCCGATCGCCGTGTCCTTGTCCGGATACACGCTGCGATGCACCGTGCTCAACTCCCGCAGGTGGTTGCCGTTTCCGATGCGCACGCCGCTCCGCAGCGACTTGTCGAAACCCAGAAACTGCGGGTCGCCCCCCACGACGGCATACGGGCCGATCGTGTTGTTCGTCCCCATCACGACATTGGCGGCCACGAACGCCCCCATCTCCAGCACGCACCCCGCGCCAATCCGGGCATCGGCCCCCACATGGGCATACGGACCAATCTGGGCCGTTTCGTGGACTTCCGCGGAAGAATGCACAATGGCTGTCGGGTGGATCGGCATGAGTGGAAAGGGTCCCCGTCTGTTGCGCATCGCGTACGGCCCCAAGGCCCACCGGGTCAATCCCCCGTTCCCGGCGAGTGCGTTTGAAAACCTCCCCCAAACCGCGAATCATGCCCCACCAAGGTAACCTGGGCATCCTGCGTGTCCACCGTAGCCTTGGCGAAGGGGGGCAAATGCCGTTCAGTGGTTTTTGTCCCATAAGTCCCGCCATTCCAATGAATCCCGAACGGGATTCCGTACACAAGGTATGATCCGGCAAGATAGGTAACACTTTGATCCGGGGACATGGGTGACACATTTTTGGGGGCATTCTCTCGCGGAGGCGAGCAATGCCCTGGAAAGAGTGTTCACCGATGTCTGAGCTTGTGAAGTTCATTGCGGAGAACGAGGAACGCGGAACGATTTCTTCTCCGCCGCCGCTCTTCGTCCTCCGCCTCCAACTGGTCCAAAACCTCCATCGCCCCCTCCGCCGTCAAGTCATGGACTCGAAGGTCCAGAGACCGTTCGACGGATTGAGCGGAATCGTGTCAAGGGATGCGGCATTCAATTGCCGGGCCCTTCGCGTGTCGCGGCGGACTCGGCCCGTCGCGCGGCGTCTGGTGGAAGGGAAGTCAAGCGCGTGCATGGCTGTCACCAGCCACGGATCGACGCTCCCTGTCGAGCGGGAATGCGAGATGGAGCCGTTGCCGTCCGCATCTCCCGGATCCGCGAGACGCACCCGAGCGCCGGGGTATCTCTACAGCCATTTCTTTCGTCGAAAGATCGTCAGCATCGAGATCCCCACGAAGACGCAAATCCCCCAAAATGCGGGATAAGCCCACCTGTTGCCCAGCTCCGGCATGTACTCGAAGTTCATCCCGTAAATTCCCGCGAGGAAGGTCAGGGGTATGAAGATCGTGGCAATGACCGTCAGGGTCTTCATCACCTCGTTCATGCGGTTGCTGGTGCTGGAGAGATGGATGTCGAGCAGGGCACTGGCCATTTCCCGGTGACTTTCAACGGTTTCGATGACTCGAATCGTGTGGTCATAGAGATCGCGCAGGTAGGGAAGGGTCTCCCTGTCGATGAGCGGGTGTTCCTGCCTCAACAGCACTCCGATCTCCTCTCGCAGGGGCCATGTGGCGCGCCTCAACGAGATCAGATCGCGGCGCACCTGGTGGATTTGGCCAACCAGCTCCTTGTCCGGGCGTTCCAGCACCCGCGCCTCCAGCGTCTCGATCTGTTCGCCAATGTGCTCCAGCACCAAAAAATAATGATCCACCACGCTGTCCATGATGGCATAGGCCAGGTAATCCGCGCCCGACGCGCGAAGCCGCCCCTTGCCGGATCGAATGCGCTCCCGCAGCCCGTCTAGCACATCCCCCGGAAGCTCTTGGAACGTGATCACGTAGTTCTTCCCGAAGATCATGCTGACCTGTTCAACCACCTGTCGGCCGGTCTTCTCCTCCAGGTGTATCATCCTGAGGACGATGAAGACCATCGAGTCGGACATTTCCGCCTTTGGCCGCTGCGTGGTATTGAGGACGTCCTCCATGATGAGGGGATGAATGCCGAACTCCCTGCCGATCCTGGACAGTACCGGCTCATTGTGCAGGCCGCAGACATCGAGCCATGTGATGGTGTCCGAGGCAATGTACGGAACGATCGGATCAACCCGTTCGAGCTTCTTCGCCTGGCAATGATCGGGGCCGTAGTCGATGAGGGCGAGCGTCGTCGGATGCGCCTCGCGGCGACCGACATACTCCATGCTTCCCGGCGACTTCCCGACCTTCTTCTTGTAGCGATGGGCCACTCTTGCCGCCATCCGTTGCCTCCTGGTCCCGGCTACTTCG
>CAYTRP010000425.1:721-3451 GCA_964440195.1 uncultured Candidatus Sumerlaeota bacterium | reverse complement strand
CGATGGGGCGTCCGTGGGCAATACGTTGGGTGAAGTCCCAGACGGCCATGTCGGGTCTTCCCCATGGGCCGTAAACGGTGAAAAACCGCAGGCCAACTGTCTGGAATCCGTAGAGGTGGGTGTACGAGTGGGCCATGAGTTCGTTGGCGCGCTTGGTGGCGGCGTATAGCGAGACGGGCTTTTCCACGGGGTCTGTTTCGGAGAAGGGGAGCTTGGTGTTTCCCCCATAGACGGAAGAGCTGCTGGCATAGACGAGCCGTGAGAGCCCGGTGCGACGCACGGCTTCCAGAATGGAGAGGAAGCATACCAGGTTGGACTGTCCATACTCGAAGGGGTGATGAAGGGAGTAGCGCACTCCGGGCTGTGCCGCGAGGTGGCAGATTGTGTCGATCTTCTCCGAGCGGATGAGGTCCATCAGGGCTGGGTTGTCCGCGACGTCGAAATCGACCCCGAGGAAGCCCGTCCTGGCGGAAAGCGCCGTGTGGCGGGCGCGCTTGAGCACGAGGGGATAGTAGGGTATGAAGGAGTCCGCTCCCACCACGCTGTGCCCCGCGTCGAGCAGCGCATTGGCAACGTGAAAGCCGATGAATCCCGCGGAGCCGGTTACCAGAATGGAGGACATGGAATCCGTGGGGACTTGGAATGGGGAGTCATGGCGAACCGATTCCGTGCGGGATGCCGGGTGCGGCCTTCTGCCAAGGCCCGGACATGGAAATCGCTATTCATCAAGGTCCGGATCGCGAATGCCGTGCATCTGAACATCCAGCGCCGCCCAATTGAGCAGGAACGGCTTGGCGGGGTTGGACTCGCCGCGGTCGTCGAAGAGGGCAACGATTTGTGTGCGCGCGTGGGGCTCGATGTTGATGACGAAGTTGCTGGTCAGGAGGCGCGAAAGATAGAGCCCGCGGCCATACTGGTCGAAAATGCCGTGGCTTTTGAGTTGGCGCTCGAATTTGGAGAGGACGACGGGGACCGTGAGCGTCCCGGCGGAGTCGGTGACGGAGAAGCCCAGGCGCCTGTGATCCGACCCATACTCGATTTTGATGATCTCTTGCGGGTCCAGGAGGCCCTCGAAATCGGAGAGGCTGTATTTTTCCTGGCCCGTGGCATCGATGAAGGCGTGGAAGAGCGCGTTGTTGATGGTCTCCTCGAGAACAAGCCGGACATTGTAGAGACGGTGCACATCGAATCCCGCCGTGGCGAAGTGGTTGATGACGCGCTCGATGGCGTGGTTCTTTTCATCGGGATTCCTGATCTGGAGGCAATACATCTCGATCGTGGCGTCCAGATAGCGAATGAGGCCAAATCCCGCGGCGGGGTCCTCGACCATCTGGAGGAAGTGGGCGAGTTCGGATGGGTGGATGGGCGGATTGCGCGAGAAGGACTGCGTGATTCCCCACTGGCCGAGGTTGGAGATGTAGTCTTCGAGGTGCAGGGATGTGACAAGGGCAACGCGCCGCTGGCCGCTGAAGTCGTTGAGGCGGGACAGGAAGGCGCTTGGGGCATCGAGAAGAACCGAGGTGTCGATCAGGCCGAGGGAGTTCGGGGCATCGGCAAGATTGGCGAGAAAAGTGGCCAGATCGTGGAAGACCTCCACTCTGCCGAAGGTCGAGAGGGCACTCCTGAATGGATCGGGGTTCTCCGCCTCGGGCTCGAGGAGGAGGACGGGGCGGTTGCCGTCAGCTCTGGCGGTGCTTGGGGCCATGGGGCATCAGGCTTCCTTGGGTTCGGCTTCCGCTTCCGCGGCTGCTTGGACGCGGGATCCCTGAAGGCGGCTCAAGACAATGGACATCTCGAAAAGAAGATAGAGTGGAATCGCGAGGGCAAGCATGGTGAAGGGGTCGGGGGGGGTTACAAACGCCGAAACGATCAAAAGGCCGACCCCGATGACCTTTCGGCGCTCGGCCAACCAGTCGACGCTGACGATGCCCAGCCGGGTAAGGACCATGATGGCAATGGGCATCTGGAAGAGCAATCCAAAGGCCAGCATCGTGTTCAGGGCGAGGCTGAGATAGGCCCTCATGTCGTTAAAGATATAGACGTCGCTGGTGGCAAAGGAGGCGAGGAAGACGAGGGCGTACTTGAGCATGAAGTAGGCGAACGCCGCCCCAATGGGGAACAGGAGCAGGCCCCCGAAGAAGATGGGCCGCACCGCCGCCCGCTCCGTGGGGTAGAGCCCCGGGGAGATGAAGGCATATATCTGGTAGAGAATGACGGGAATCGCAATCACCACGCCGATGATGAGGGCCGCCTTGACCCGGATCATGACGGGGTCCGTGGGCTTGAGATAAATGACGCCCGAAGGCTGGGCACCCTCCCAAGAGGCGATGGGAGTGGGTTGGCCGGGGAGATGGAAGTCGATGCGGCCGACGCGCCGCACGCCGTCGGAATCGACATGGATCTTTGCGAGGCTGGATGAGTCGGAAAAGCGAAGTGTCCCGTCGGGCGAGACCTCGACCCTGAGGCTGGCGATGTTGCGATGGACCAGGCCCGATTCCTCGATGGGGCGCTTGAGAAGCTCGAGGACAAACGGCCCGAGGAACCAGCCCATGACGCAACCCAGGGAGATGGCGACAACGCACGTGATCAGCCGGGTGCGAAGCTCCTCGAGATGGCCGAGGAGAGGGAGGGCCTTCTCGGGGTTTTCGGCGTGGCGATTCCAGCCCACGGTCATTTAGCTCGCGGTCCCCGGGACGGGCGTGATCCTCAACAACTCGATGATGAACTACG
>CAYTRP010000425.1:0-711 GCA_964440195.1 uncultured Candidatus Sumerlaeota bacterium | reverse complement strand
GGAGGGATTCTCTAGGATTGATCAGTGGAGGAGGAACTGGGGACTGAATGGGCGGGCGGGCGGGCGGCAACGGATTCGCGATCCTTGTCGGGAGCGGAGATCTGGCGGGGCTCGGGGCGGGCCTTGGCCTTGGGGTCGACATCTTCCTCGTCGTCGTCGACGCTCTGGATCGCGTCCGAAAGCTTCGAGGAGGCGCTTCGGAACTCGCGGAGGCCCTTGCCCATCGCGCGACCGAGGGAGGGGAGACTCTTGGGGCCGAAAATGATCAGAATAATGGCCAAAACGATGATCAACTCGGTTGGGCCGAGGTTGGTAAAACCGATGCCTGCAAGTGACAACATGGCGGATTTCCCATTGCAAGATTGGGCAGACCGACCCACAGCCTACCGTTGAGGGGGATGATCCACCGGTGCTCCCCATCGGTCAACCCCCATTCCCGGAGGAGAAGCTCACCAGGGGGGAAGCGGATGGGCGCGGGGCTCGTTTGCGACAGCAATTGTGGGGTTGCCACCCTCCCCCTGCCGGTGTCAGCCAAACCCGGGAATTGGAATTCCGGAGGGAGCGCGTGGCCATCATCAGCCTCCAGAACGAAGTCGTCGAATCCCCCGCGAGAGCGCGGGACACGGAGTCGATTTCGAGCGATTCCGTGGTGGAAGTTCCAAAGAGCCTGCGCAAGACCCATACGCTGGTGATTTCCGACGTCCATCTGGG
>CAYTRP010000424.1:0-3454 GCA_964440195.1 uncultured Candidatus Sumerlaeota bacterium | reverse complement strand
CTCTCCGACACGACCGGGAACAACGCCACCGCCTGGACCCCCAACGCCATCGCCTCCCGCCCGGTCCGCACCACCTCGTCGATGGACAGGCGATCCACCCCCGGCATCGAACGAATGGGCTCGCGAATCCCCTCCCCCTCCCGCACGAAAAGGGGAAGGATCAGGTGCCCCGGCTCCAGCGACGTCTCCCGCACAAGGCCCCGGCGGACCTCGGACATTCGGTTGCGGCGGGGGCGGCTTCTCATGGCATTTGCTCGCGGGCGGGGGTAAAGGTTCGGCTTGACCGACTGGGGCTCAATCAGCACGTTCGCGGTCCCGGAGCGAGGGTGATTTCGCATCGGGCCCCTTCGAGGGGGAACTGCTGGGGAGTGGTGCAGCTGGTAGCACGTCAGACTCTGACTCTGAATGTCGGGGGTTCGAATCCTCCCTCCCCAGCCACATAGATTGCCCGGTCGAACGGTTTAAGGTCTCATCGTCTAGTCGGCCCAGGACGCCGCCCTCTCACGGCGGTAACAGGGGTTCGAATCCCCTTGGGACTACCATCTGCCTCATCGGCCCTCCCATGGAACTCCCCCACCAACTCTGGAAAGAGGATGAGGACCGCGCACTCGTCTTCCAGACTGTGGAGTTGTTCCATGACGCGGCACTCATCCTGACGGATGGGCTGGCCAATTCCGTGTTCGTGAATGAAGAGGCCGCCGGGCTCTTTCGCGAGCGCGGCGAGGCCCTGGTCAATCGCGCCGCCTATTCGCTTCTGGGCTTTGGGACGAGCGAGAAGCTCCCGGCCCCGTTGGAGTCCGCCCTTCTTGCCCAAGGCCCCCCTTGGCGGGGAATCGTCCGTCTGGGGACCGTCGAGCATCCCGGCAACCCCACGACTGCCCTATGCGAAGCCTCGGCCATTAATCGACGCGGCACGCTCGTTTGCGGCATCCTCAGGTTGACGCCCTCAGCCCCATCGGTGGCTCCCTGATTGCAGAGATGCCACCCGCGGAGGGCAGCGGTTCATGAGTGATCCGTCATCGAGTAGCTCGGGCAGTCGCGAGTGGAACCTGGGAAAGTCAAAACCGGCACCATCTCCCGCCCCTCCCCCGAAGACCGCGCCTCCGCCCCCACCGCCACCGGCCGCCAACAAGGTCATTGATGCCATCCTCGCGAAGGACGCGGACTTGCCCCCGTTGGGGAGGCCCGTTCCCGAGGCAAAGGGAATTCGCGCGGGGCTCAATCACCCACTGGTCATGGCCGCCTCGGGCCTGGTCGTCGTGATCGCAATCCTTTATCTGATTCTTGGCGGATCCCTCGCGTGGTTGATCAGTGGCCGGTCCTCGAACATCATCCTCCCCCCGACGCCGGAAGAACGTGCCGCGGCTCTGGTTGAGGGAGTGGGCGACCAGGGGCGCTTGCTCGTCATGGGGGGGCAGATCCTCGAAGCTTCCGCCGGATTCCTCGCTTCCCCCGCCGGCTCCCGGCAGGGAAGCGAAGATCGGTACGAGTACATCCCCGAGCACCTGACTCGCATGCGCATGCCGGCCCCGGACTCCCCGCAGTTCATCGAGTTTCGCCTCAAGTGGGATCAGCAGGCCCAGGCCAGCATCGAGCTCGGGCAACACGTGATCCAGACGGCCCGATCGCAGGGCGTGGCTCCCGAGAACCTTCGCCGCCTCGCGGCTCGTCTCCGCGCCGAAGGACTCGCGGTCATGGACTACTCCCTCGCGGGAGCCGACAGGGCGGGGATTTCCGGGATCGATGGCGCGCGGGCACGCCTGATGGCGGGATCGAACATCATGCCGCGCGAGGAAGCGGACGCCCTGATTGAGGCCCTGATGAATCATCCCCTTGGCAATGAAATGGCCAACGCCCGCCCCGGGAGCGATTCGCCAGTCGCCCAAATGGACGACACGGAAGCGGCACCTTGAGAATCGGGGTCCTCATCTCCGGCAGGGGATCCAACCTGGGGGCCTTGCTCGCCGCCAAGGGCCGGGGCGATCTCCCCCAGGCGGATTTCCGAGTGGTGATTTCCAACAAGGCGGATGCCCCGGGACTTCAACTCGCCAGACAGGCAAGCGTTCCGACGGCGGTGTTTTCGCTCGGGGATTTTCATCGCGATCGGGCGGCACACGAGGCCGCGATCAAGGCGGCCCTGTTGGCCGAAGGTTGCGAGGGGCTTGTCCTTGCGGGGTACATGCTGCTGGTCAGCGAGGAATTCCTCCGGGCGTTTCCGAAAGGCGCGATCAACGTCCATCCCGCGCTCCTTCCTTCATTTCCCGGAATTCGCGCGCAACGGCAGGCGATCGATTACGGGGTAAAGGTCAGTGGATGCACGGTGCACTTCGTCGATGGAGGGATGGACACGGGTCCGATCATCTGCCAGCGGATGGTGCCCGTGCTGGAAGAGGACACGGAGGACTCCCTCTCCGCCCGCATCCTCGATGAGGAGCACCGGGCCCTTGTGGATTCTGTTTCATGGTGGTCGCGGGGGCTCCTTCGCCTGGAAGGACGCGTGGTGCACAGGCGTCGGCCACACTCGCCCGAGGGCATGGAGCCGCGCGCCTGATGGGATTGTCCATGGATCTGGTCCTCGCCACTCGCAATAAGGGCAAGATATCCGAAATGGCGGATATCCTCTTTGATATGCCCTTTGTTCTGGGAAGCCTTGCCGATTGGCCCTCCTTCGGCGAGGTGGAGGAATCGGGATCCAGCTATGCCGAGAATGCCCGGATCAAGGCAAGGGCGGCGGCGGGCCATGTGGGCCGCTGGTGCCTGGCGGATGATTCCGGCCTGGAAGTCGACGCGCTGGGGGGACGGCCCGGCGTTCGCTCTGCCCGCTATGCGGGGCCCGGCGAGGACCCCATCGCGAAGCTCCTTCGGGAACTGGCGGACGTTGACGAAAGTCGCAGGTCCGCGCGGTTTGTTTGTGTCGTGTGCCTCCATGGGCCAAAGGACGAAGTCATCCAGGGCCAGGGGACCCTCGAAGGCCGCATCGCCCGCGCTCCCCGCGGGGAGCGCGGATTTGGCTACGATCCGGTGTTCATCCCCGAAGGGGGCCGGCGCCATTTGGCGGAATTTTCAAAGTCGGAAAAGAACCGAATCAGCCACCGCGCACGCGCCCTGGCCTCCATCCGTTCCGAACTCTTGAGACTCTCCAGACAATAGAGCATTTTACAATTTCTTGTATCCCTCTGGGCATTGCCAACGACCGGTCCCGGAGGGATCGCATTTGCCTAGCCCGGCATCGTCGCGAAGCGCGATGCCGGGTTCGGTGAACCAATGGCTCGCGCTCTGTTCCCGACCGGATCAGGCGGACCCCCAAATCCACGAAAAAACAAAAGCCAGCACAGGGTTCGAGGAGAAACAAAAAGAACAGGAGAACGGGATGGACGGGATAGGGAACAAATCGTTGTAGGCTCGCGCCTTCTTTTTCTCCGCGTTCTCTGCGATCTCTGTGCTTCAAAATCTG
>CAYTRP010000423.1:1438-3464 GCA_964440195.1 uncultured Candidatus Sumerlaeota bacterium | reverse complement strand
GCATCGCCAAGATCCTGCGCGGCGATGCCAAAGTCGGTTATCTTCACCGAGTTGCGCGTCGTGATCATGATGTTCGCGGGCTTGATGTCCCGGTGCACGATGCCGAGCTTGTGCGCGTAGCTCAGCGCGTCGCAGGTCTGCTTGAAGTAGTACAGGATCATCTCCTCGGTGAAGGCCGTCCGTTCCGAGATCAGGCGCTTGAGGTCGGCGCCCTCGATGAACTCCATGCTGATGTAGCGCTTGTTGTCGACCTCGAAGAGGTCGTGGATGCGCACGATGTAGGGGTGGCTGAGCTTCTTGGCGGCGCGTGCCTCGCTCTTGAAGCGCTCGACGGCGGCGGGGTCGCTGCAAAGGTAGTCGTTGAGGACCTTGAGGGCCACGATCTCGTTGAGCGTCTTGTCCTGTGCCTTGTAGATGATGCCCATGCTGCCGCGGTTGATCTCTTCCAGGATCGTGAAGCGGCTGTCGCGGCTGAGCATCGGGACGCTGGCGGCGGATTGTTCCTGCTCGTCGCGCTGGAGCTTGAGTCGATACGCCAGCTTGCGCAGGCGCGCCTCCACGTCACGGTAGGCGGGCGCTTCGGCCTGCAAGTGCTCGAGGACCGAAACCGCGTTGTGCAACTGGTCCGAGGCTTCCATGTCGCCAGCCAGGCGATAGAGGATGTCCTTCAGGTCCTCGTCGACGGGCAGGACCTTGAACTTCTGCCAC
This sequence comes from uncultured Candidatus Sumerlaeota bacterium, assembly GCA_964440195.1. Lineage (GTDB taxonomy): Bacteria > Sumerlaeota > Sumerlaeia > SLMS01 > JAHLLQ01 > CAYTRP01. The sequence goes on along the minus strand of CAYTRP010000423.1, from coordinate 2,756 downwards.
GCGAGGTAATGCATGTTCTTCTGCCAATGGCAGAGGCCCAGGATCTTGAGCGCGCGTGCCTCGTACCCCTCGTGCTTCTGCAGTTCCTGCAACACCCCAATGGCCTCGTCCACCTCGTTCGACTTGAGGAGGATCTTGACGAGCTTGAACTGGGCCTGCGGGTCCTGCCCCCCCCCGCAACGGGCATTGTACAGCTTGCGCAACTCGACGGCGTCGGAAGTGATGGGGTCCAGCCGCGTTGCCTGCTCGAGGTCCGCACAGGCCCCGACCAAGTCCCCAAGCGACGCACGGACCGCGGAACGGTCCCTCAGGATCGACGCCGTGTTGAAGCGTTCGTGTGCGCGGTCGTGGAGGGCCAGGATCTCCTCCGGGCGCTTGTCGAGATACAGGCTCCTCAACTGCGACAGCGCCGCACGCGCCTCCTCAAGCTGGCCCGCCATCACGTGCAAGCGAACGCGCGCCTCCAGGACCTCGAAGTTCGGACTCTTGTCCCATGGGGGAAGAGTCAAGACCTCAAGTGCAATTGCGTAGACCTTTTGGGACGTCGCGGACTCCGCCCCCTGGCGTGCCAATGCCAGGGCCTCGCGGATCTCAAACGAGAAATCGGACGGGACCTCCGCCACTGGGGCATCGGACTCGACAGGGACTTTGGGCAGGTTGCCACCCACTCCCGCCGAGTGATGACTCTCCTCCGTCGTCGTTGGGATGGCGGCGGCGGGATTGACCGGGCCCCTGGCAGGCACGGGCGTGCCCGCCTCGGCCGGTTGGTGGGGATTGACCCCGTGCCCGCGAGGTTCTCCCGGGGCCTCCATGTGCGCATACATGGGGGGGGCCTTGGAATAGTCCACCGGTACCAGTGGGCTTGAGGATGGACCCTCGCGGTAGCGCCCGGAGCGTCTCATGTCCGCTGGCTTCGCGTCTCCAAGGACCGCGAAGCTCGGCGGGTCCTTGATGCCGGAGTCGCCCCCCTGCGTTGGGGGCGCGCCACCGGGGCGGCTTTCGGCGGGAACGGGCACCGGTGAACCCGACGCCGGCAGGCCTTCGACGGGTGTCGTGCCGGAAATCCCCCCTTGGGTTGGGATCTTGCCCCCCGTCTGGCGTTGCGAAGACAGGCCGCCTCCGGTGGAGGCGATCTCCCCTCGCGTTGCCAGCCCCGAACCCTTGGCGCGGCCCCCTCTGCCGGAACCCGAGCGCCGGCCACCCGCTCGCGCCGTCCTGCCACCCCCGTCGCCCTTGCGAGCCCGGCGGCGCTGGCGCTTGTTGCGCTCCTCCTCCGTCAGGTTCGAGTGCACGATGGTCATCGCTTGCGCCTGGCCCA
>CAYTRP010000423.1:0-1428 GCA_964440195.1 uncultured Candidatus Sumerlaeota bacterium | reverse complement strand
ACATGCACACGGGCCAGGCGCAAGCGATGACCATCGTGCATGTCCTCCGCGGAGATCTCCATCACGCCGTCGGAATTGATGAAGAAAGTAACGCGCACGCGGGGCACCCCGGCCGCCGCGGGCGGAATCCCCGTCAGCGAGAACTTGCCCAGGCTCCGGTTCTCCGCGGCCTCGTCATTCTCGCCCTGAAGGATGTGAATGTTGACGAAGGCCTGGTTCTCCTCGGTCGTGGTGAAGGTCTTCGCGGCCTTGATCGGGATGGTCGAATTCTTGTCGATGATGCGCGAGAACTTGCCGCCCTCCACCTCGATGCCGAGGGAGTGGGGCGTCACGTCGAGCAGGACGCCTTCCTGCACGTTCCCCTCGAAGACACCCGCCTGCGTCGCCGCGCCCAGCGCCACCACTTCGTCGGGATTCACGCCCCGGAAACCTTGCTGGTCGAAAAACTCCTCCACGCTGTCCTGCACGAGCGGGATGCGCGTGGTTCCCCCCACCAGGATGACCCGGTTGATGTCCTTCTTCGTCAGGCCGGCTTCCTCCAGCGCGCGCTTGCAGCAACGGATCGTCCGCCGGACAAAGTCATCGATCAGGTCCTCGAACTCGTCGCGCCGCAGCACGCGGTCCAGATGCAGCGGCTGCCCGTTTTGATAGGCAATGAACGGCAGCGCGACCGAAGTCTGGTTGGTGGTCGACAGCTCGCACTTGGCCCGCTCGGCGACCTCCTTCAGCCGCCGGAGCGTCACGGGATCCTGCGTCAGGTCGACGCCGTACTCCTCCACGAACTCGTCGACGATCATGTTCACGATGGCCGCGTCCAAATCGTCGCCGCCGAGGTGCGAGTCCCCCGTGGAGGTCAGCACCTCAAAGGTCTTCTCGCTGATTTCCAGCAACGAGGCGTCGAACGTTCCGCCGCCGAAGTCATACACCGCGACGACCTCGTCCTCCTGGTTGGTCCTCCCGAGGCCATAGGCCATGGCCGCGGCCGTCGGCTCGTTGATCAGGCGCAGCACATCCAGGCCCGCCATGCCGGCCGCGTCGATCGTCGCCTGGCGCTGGGCATCGTCAAAATAGGCCGGAACCGTGATGACCGCCTGCGTCACATCCGTCCCGAGGTAGGATTCCGCCGATTCCTTCAGCTTCTTCAGGATGAGCGCGGAGATTTGCTCCGGCTTGTAACCCATCCCGTCCACATCGACCAAAAGCTGCCCCTCGTGCTGCACCAACTGGTAGGAGAACAGGTTCCCCGCCTCCTGAATGTCCTCCAGGTTGCGCCCCATCAGGCGCTTCACGCTCGAGATCGTGCGGGAGGCATTCGTCGCGGCCTGGCGCCGGGCGATCTCGCCCACGATCACGTCGCCGTTCTCCAGAAACGCGACCACCGAGGGGGTCTTATTGCTCCCCTCGCTATTGGGGATGACGACGGGATCG
>CAYTRP010000422.1:0-3465 GCA_964440195.1 uncultured Candidatus Sumerlaeota bacterium | reverse complement strand
GAGGAGGCGGAGATGTACGTGACTCTGGAGCCGTGCCCCATGTGCGCGGGGGCGTTGCTCCATGCACGCGTGAGCCGGCTTGTTTACGGTGCCTCCAACCCCAGATGGGGGGCATGCGGCGAGAGCGAGCCATGGATCCTGACCAACCCGCGGTTCAATCATCGGGTGATCGTGCGATCCGGAGTGCTTGAGGTCCGCTGTGGGGATTTGCTAAAGGAGACTTTCAGGTCTTGGCGGAGGCAGCCTTAGCTCGCCTGTCCGCGATTCCGTCTCATTTCGGGACTAGATCCGCGAATCCCTCCATTTTCTTCGCTCGTTGGATCTCCAAGATCCCGGGCGGCGATTCTGCAATCCCCTTGCCTGAACCACTCTGGTAGCCTTTCAGACTCAGAGGTGCTCTTGGAAAACAGCCCGGCATGAAAATGGAAATCAGGAGTGAAAACTGATTGAAGTTGTGAGGGCGGAAATGCATACGCGTGAGCGCCGATCACTGTTGGGTGAGAATTTCAAGATAACTCTCCGCGCCGAGATTGGTGATTCTATCCGAGGACACAACTGTCCGGACCGACGGCTGGAGAAGTTACACTCTCAAGAAGCGGGTCGAAGGGTGCGGAGCGCCGCCGATAGGAACAAGAATCGCTGAATCCAGTGACAATAGGCTGTCGGATTGCCGAAAAACCATGCATGCAGGAGGCATCCCGCTTATGTCTTCCAATTTCTTCTCCGAGGCATTGAAGCAAGCCCTGACACGGCACCATTTCAACCAGGCACAACTGGCGGAATTTCTTCACGTGGACCCGGCCTACATTTCCCGATGGCTGAAGGGCTCCAGTCCCCGGATTGACCAGATGCGCACGGTGCTTACCAACCTTGGCTGGGACCTGGAGCGCGCCCATCCGGACTATGATCCGTTCGGCGACGCGATTCGGACCCTGGAGGAGGGACGTCCGGTCGTGGAACCCAAGAAGGGGCGGAAGGCCAGTCAACTCGGGGATGCGGGGGAGGTGCGCCAATTGCTGGCGGACGCGGCGGAAGCCCATCGGCGCGCCCAGCAAAGGCCCGTGAATCTGATTGGCCGCCTCTTGGCGCAGAAGGGTCTGATGGAAGCCATCGAGCCATCGGAAGTTGCCGGCTTGCAGACGATGAATGAAGTGCTCAAGCCCCTGGATTATGCGGGCAACGAGCTGTCCGTCGCCGAGGTTGCCGGCAATGACTTCGCCCCCGCCTATCCGCAGCGCTCCCTGGTCTTCCTCCGGCGCATTCTCAAGCCGGGATCGGTGCCGGATGGAACCGACGTTTTGTTCGAGGCACTGCGCAAGCCCGGCTTGCTGCACCTGCGCCGTCTCGTGCGGATCAGCGAGGATCGCTCGGGCCGCATTGATCGCGTCATTGGCGCGCCTATCGCCGCCGGGCACAACTACCTATTCTATCGGCCGCGCGAGGTTCGGCTGCATTCGGCGATCGTGGGATCTCTATCCATTGTGCGCGAAAGCTGACCTGGGCGGAACTTATTCCTCGTCGAGACGCAGGACCGCCATGAAGGCATCCTGGGGGATTTCCACGTTCCCGACCTGCTTCATGCGCTTCTTGCCTTCCTTCTGCTTGTCGAGGAGCTTGCGCTTGCGGGAGATGTCGCCCCCGTAACACTTGGCGGTCACGTCCTTGCGCAGCGCGCTGACGTCTTCGCGTGCCACGATCTTGCCGCCGATGGCGGCCTGGATGGCGACCTTGAACAACTGGCGGGGGACCAGCTTCTTGAGCTTGGTGCACAACTGGCGGCCACGGAAGGAGGCATCGTCGCGGTGGACGATGCTGGAAAGAGCGTCCACCGGGTCGCCGTTGATGAGCACGTCGAGCTTCACCAACTGGCCCGGGCGATATTCCGATATCTCGTAGTCGAAGGACGCGTACCCCTGCGTCACGGCCTTGAGCCGGTCGTGAAAGTCGCTGACCACCTCGTTGAGGGGGAACTCGTAGGTCAGCTTCACGCGTTCGGTGCTGACGTAGCTCATCTCGATCTGGAGGCCCTTCTTGTTCTGGCAAAGGGTCATGACGTTGCCCATGTAGCCGGGTGGAAAGTAGATGTGGGCGCGGATGTAGGGTTCCTCGATCTTCTCGATTTCCTGCGGGCTGGGAAGCTTGGAGGGATTCTCGATGAAGTGCACGTCACCATTGGTGCGCGTGACGCGGTAGTTCACGGAGGGCGCGGTGAAGACGAGCTCGAGGTTGTATTCGCGCTCCAGGCGCTCCTGGATGATCTCCATGTGGAGGAGGCCAAGGAACCCCGCGCGGAAGCCAAAGCCGAGGGCGTCGCTCACCTCGGGTTCGACATGGATGGAGGCGTCGTTGAGCTTGAGCTTTTCGATCGCGTCCTTCAGGTCGTTGTAGTCGTCCGAACTGGTGGGGTACATTCCGGCGAAGACCACCGGGCGCGCTTCCTTGTAACCCGGAAGAGCCGTCTCGGCGGGCTTGCGTGCGTGGGTAATCGTGTCGCCGACGCGCACATCCTGGATGGTCTTGATGCCGGCGACGAGGTATCCCACCTCGCCGCACTGGAGGGTATCGACGGTGAGCTGGGCGGGCGTGAGGATCCCCACCTCGGTCACTTCGTAATCCATCCCCTGCTTCATGAAGCGGACCTTCTCGCCCGCCTTGATCTGGCCGTCCACCACGCGGATGTAGCAGATCACCCCGCGGTAGGAGTCGTAGGCCGAATCAAAGATCAGGGCGCGCAACGGCGCACTGGAGTTCCCGCGAGGGGAAGGAACGTGGTCGACAATGGCATCGAGCAGTTCGGCGCAACCCATTCCCGTCTTGGCGGAGATGGGGAGGGCAGTGTCGCCGTCGAGGCCAACAGTTTCGGTGATCTGCTTGCGGGCTTCGGGGATGTCGGCGCTGGGGAGATCGATCTTGTTGATAACCGGGATGATCTCGATATCGTTTTCGAGGGCGAGATAGACGTTGGCAAGGGTCTGGGCCTCGACTCCCTGGGCAGCATCGACCACGAGAACGGCACCCTCGCACGCGGCCAGCGAGCGGGAAACCTCGTAGGTAAAGTCCACGTGGCCGGGGGTGTCGATCAGGTTGAGCTGGTAGACTTGTCCGTTCTTCTTGTGAAACAGGCGCACGGCCTGAAGCTTGATCGTAATGCCGCGCTCGCGCTCCAGGTCCATCGAGTCAAGGACCTGTGCGCGCATCTCACGCAGCGTCAGCGTGCCGGTCATCTCGATGAGCCGGTCCGCCAGCGTGGATTTGCCGTGGTCGATGTGGGCAATGATGCAGAAATTGCGGATATGACTCTGATCCAAGCGAGACGTCCTCGGGCCGGGCGTTGGGCGGGATCGTGCCTGCCCACGGGGCGGAAAGGGAAGAGGAGCGGGGGGTGGGAAGTCGAGAGGTTTTGGGAATCGGGATTCGGGGTTGGAAAATTCGGAACTCTGTCCCCTGACTTCCGAATTTTCCAAC
>CAYTRP010000421.1:0-3468 GCA_964440195.1 uncultured Candidatus Sumerlaeota bacterium | reverse complement strand
GGCCTCCCACCGGCCACCGGCGAGCGCCTCATAGCGCGCTATGCAGTCGAGCGCGGACGAAGACCGGTCGTGGCGGAACTCAAGTGATGCAAGCGCGATCAGTGCCTCGCGCGCGGCGGGCTCGTCGCTCGATTCGTGCAGGAGGGACAGAATCTGGTGCTTGGCGGAATCATTCCCGGGATCGACTTCCATGACTCTCAAGAGCAGGCCGACGGCCCCGAACTTGTCACCCTGGCGCGAGAGGGCGGCGGCAGTGGTCGCCAATCGTCCGCTCCCGGCCTGGATGTTGCCCCGGCGAAACTCGATCTCGGCGATCTCTCGCGCGACTCCCTGGTCCGCCGGGAACCGGTCGGAGAGCATGCGGACGACGCCTTCGACGCGCTCTTCATCGCCGGCTTCCTGCGACGCGGCGAGGAGTTGGCCCGCCACGGTGCGAAACATTTCGAGGTTGCCGAATTGATCGAGACAACCCGCCCAGTCCTCGAGGACCATCAGGTTCAGCGGGTCCATTCGAGTCGCTTCGGCAAAGGCGGCGTTCGCCCGTTCCATGTCGCCGCGCTCTTTTCTCGCACCGGCGAGTTGCTGCCAAAGGCCGGCGGCCTCGGCGCATTCGCCCGTGACTTCGAGGGTGCGTGCAAATTGTTCGGCGAGGTCCTCGTCTTCGGGATGAAGGTGCGCCAGTTGGCGATAAACGGGGAGCGCCCGCACATGGAAACCGCGCTGACACAAGCCCTGGGCGATGGACTTCAGGCGCGCGGCCGCCGCGTCGGGCTCCTCCCTCGCCAGAAGTGCTTCCATGAGTGCTGCGACGCCTTCGCCGGAAGTGGGCACTTCGGCGACCAGTTCCTCCAGCGCCGAGAGGACTTGGTTGCCGTCTTCCCGGGCGGAAAAGAGGGTCGACGCGCGCAGGTAATGCTTCGCGGCCTTCTCCGGGTCGGGAACATCCAGGCATGCTCGTGCGAGGGCCCGGTGAATCTCGGGCGATGAATCGTCGAGTTGCACGAGTTGATTGAGCAGGCGAAGGACCTCGCTGCTCGTGCCGGGGGACGAGGAGAGGGTCTCGATGCGACCTTGCAGGAGTGTCACGGCCCGCGACGAATCCCCCTTCCCGGCGAGCCAATCGGCGAAGGACTCGCACCATGCGCCGCCCGGGCCGTCCTGCTCGGCGAGTTCCTCGTAGAGGGCGCGTACGGCGTCATCATCCTTCTCGCGCTTCATCTGTTCAAGGAGTCTCTCATAGAGGGGCCTTGCGGCTTCGGGTCCCTGCGACTCGCCGCGAGCCCGGCCGGCCGTCAGCAGAAGCGTGGTGGGGTTGGCCGCCGCCGCCGCGAGGTCTTCCAGGAAATCGGCGAGATCCGCGAGGGCACCGTCGCGGCTTGATGCGTCGATGAGGATCTCAAGCAGGTCCGCCCGCAGGGGTGCCGCCTCGACAGCACCCTGAAGGGCTTTTCTGGCGGTCGTGAAATCGCCCCGTTCAATGAACCGGTCGGCGGCCTGCCCGAAGAGTTCGACGGCGCGCTCGCCTTGGCCCTGTTTCTTCAGAAGGCGGGCGCGGGCAAGCATGGGCTCGGGAGTGGCGGGGGCGATCGCCTCCGCGCGATCGATCAGGACGCCGGCTTCGGTGGGATCCGGGAGGTGATCGGCCGCGTTGATCAACTCCTCCACGGCTTCGGCGGACCGGTCTGACTCGGACAAGAGCAGCGCGAGGTCCTCGATGACCAGCCGGTCCCTGGGAGCGAGGCGCAGGGCGTCCTCGCGCAGGATCTGCTCGCCTTCGAGGGGATTTCCGGCCGCGTGGTGGCTTCGTGCCGCCTTCAGATAGAGGGTGAGCGCCTGCCGGGAGTCGCCCTCGGCCTCGAATGCGCGCGCGGCCACAAGGGCGACCTGCGGGTTGTTGGGTGCGACGCGCGAGGCGCGCAACAGATGCCGCAAGGCTTCGGCGATATTGCCCTGCTGCTTGTGTTCTTCGGCGGTCCTGCGGCAGTCCTCGAGCAGTTTCGGGAAGATGTCGCCGGTCAGGTCGATGCCGGTGAGTTCGGCGGCGCCGAGGGCGGCGTCGATTCCGTCGAGTCCCTTCCATAGCCCAAAGAGATCCGTCAGGGACCTCTCCTGAAAGGCGGGGCAAGTGTTGACCATGCACTTGCAGGTGCCCTTCTCGGGCATGACGATGAGTGTGGCGAACCGTTCGTCCTGATGGACGAAGCAGGGTGTCTTGAGGGACTTGCCGAGGAGGCGGAGCTTGTCGGTGTGGTAACCGATGGCACGAATGAGTGCCTCGCCATCCAGGCGACTGTTGATCAGGTCGAGTGCTTCCTGTTCGACTTGGCTGGCCAAGGGGTGAGGCTCGGGTGGGTCGGTATCGTCAAAGCGATTCCTGCGGTCTGCCAGTACAGGGTAGGGAAAACTTTCCGGGTCTCAAGACCTAACCTGTTGGCTTGGGAGCGGTGGAAGCGGTCCGATCCGGCCTACAGCCACTTGCCGAAGTCTGCCGGGCCCTCATCGCCTCCGGCGTTCCTCTTCGGCGCGCTGGCGGCGGCTTCGCTGATCGGTGGGCGCAAAGGCTTCGAATCCTTCGGATTGCGAGGTGGTCCTGAAGGTAAAGGTATAGGGAATGTTCGTGATGGTCTGGCCACCGAGGGAACGGATTCGGCCGCGAATGGTGACCTCGTATTCCGTGTCCGGCTGAAAGATCCCGCCAATGTTCATCGTGGACCAGCCGTTGCGCGGGTTGTTGACGATGGAAACGTTGGGAACCGACCCGATGTCGGGCCGGATGCGGACAACGCTGCTGTCCACGGTCTCGGGATCGACGCTAATGTTGAACAGGACGCGGATGGGATTGCCGGGGAAGATCCACGATCCGCTGCTTCCATCGGCGGGATTGGTTCCGACGATCTTGCCGCTGCCGGTGGTGAAGTTCAGCAGGAAGTCGTCCTCCATGGGGACGCCGCCGCGGCTCATGGCCGTTCTGGCGACGCGGAGAGTGTACCGGCGATCGAAGCGCAGGGGGCTGCCTGTGCCACCGCCGTAACCCTCGATGAGAATGACCACGCGATCATCGCCGGCGAGGGGGTGTTGTCCGGCAAAGGCGAGCGAGAAGGCCGCGTCCGGGGAGAGGGAGATGGACTTTTCAAGGGATGCGGCATCCATCGCCTGATCGAAGACGATGACGGCTTCGGTGGGATCAAGGATCGAGATGTCGCGCGCGTTGTTGCTGGGGAACGTGGCGACGACGCGGGGTGCCTGCACCTCGGGTTCGAGGACGAGTGGCGAGAGTTGGACGGTCACCCCCTGGGCAACATCGATCTCGTCGATGACGCCGGGCTCGTAGCCGTTGAGCGTGGCGACAAGGGTGTAGATTCCGGGTTCGACGTTGGTGAGCTGGAAGTCGCCGGCGGGGGAGGTGGTGGTGATGAGGCCAGATCCCGCGAGGGAGACGACGATGCCGGGAGTGCCCTCTCCGGGGCG
>CAYTRP010000420.1:0-3472 GCA_964440195.1 uncultured Candidatus Sumerlaeota bacterium | reverse complement strand
GATCGGCGAAGGCAAAGCCGTCGTGGCGGCTACAATTCAGTGCAAAATGCTATAACAACGAGTTCAACTGACTTTACACCTTGTATCAATCCCCTTATGCCCCTCTCCATCTTGTCAAGAGTACGCATTCCTTCACTCTTCCGCATTTCCTACTCCCCTGCCTGCACCCACCGCCCGTACGCCCTCGGCTCTCCGAAGCTCCCCCATGCTTCTTCCCACTTTGTCCGCAGCGTCGCGGTGTGCAGCAGGCCGTTCATCTCGCCCACCATCACCGTGTGCAGGATCTTGTTTTCCGGGTTGGGATGCCGCATCACGACCACTTGTCCCCCGAGAGCGCGCTCCACGATGAACGCGCCCTCCATCTCCGTCTGAAAGGTGACGCCTCGGGCGGCGAAGTCATCGATCATCCGCTGCGAGGCACGCCACGTGCCTCCCGCCGGTCCCACCACCTTCTTGCCATCCAACTCGATTTCGCGGTCATCATAGGCCATGACGACCAGCGTCCGTTGCCGGTCCGCGCTGAGCCACGCCAACAGCTTCGTCCCATGTCCGTCTTCCGCCGCGTAGCCATAGTTGCTGTCGAGGAACGCGATCCGGTCCACGTCCTCGGGCACCGCCCCGAGCGCGTTGAGGTATCCGAACGTCAGGCTCCCGCCCCCGCTGTGCCCCGTCAGGAATATGCGCAATTCCCCGCCGCTCGGATTCGCAAGCGTGCGCAGTTCCTCCATCAGCGCCACGATGCGCGGGCCGCTGTCCTCGCGTTCGCGCCGCCATGTCGGCCAGCTCAGCCCCGCCGCCTCGAGGTAGGCCACAACGATCGTCTCATCCCTCACCGTCTCGCGCAGCATCCGCGTCTGCGCGGCGATGTGCTGGATGTCAAAGCGCCAGTGATCCCCCTCGGCCAACTGCCGCCCCGCCGTCTGCTCGATCGTGTTTCCGTTTGGCAGCGCATACACGATCAAGCGCGTCGGCAACGTCGCATCGACCGACTCCGCGGGCGGCGCGTTCATCAGCACGCGCACGTCACCGCCAAGCGTCGTCAGCAATACTTGCTCGTCCCAGTGCGGACTGGTGGAGAAACCCGGCCACTCCACCGGCTCGCGCGGCGCCGAACCGGCGAGGCGCGTGCCCGCCGCGCATCCGCACATCAAGACCAACGCGAGAAGAAGGACGAAGGGTTTCACGGAGACTCGAACCTCCAGGGATCGCGCCGCAATACCGCCATGACGTGGTGCACTCCCCCATCTGCCACGAGTTGGACGAGCACGCCCCCTCAACCCATGAGCATTCCCGCCGCCAGGAGAACCCACAGCAGACGTGTCGTCATGCCCGGCATGTCACTCTTCCTCCATCATCGGGACGGGGCCCTACGCGATGTAGGGAATGAACGCCTTGTGGCAATCCGCCGGGATGTCGATGATCTGGTAGCTTGACGACGACACGAACAGCAACACCTGCTTTCCCTTGCCGAGCAGCGCGTTGTGCGAGTCGAACACCTGGTGCTCCATCGTCACGAACTTGCGGTTGAAGTCCGACACGCGGATCTTGATCCGGATCTGCTCGAACTCGCGCGACTCGCGCAGGAACTTGTGCTCGAACATGCGCGTCAGGATGTACCACGGCGTCGTCCGCAGGTCGAATTCCGGCAGGCAGTGGTTGAAGAACAACTCGCGCGTCTTGCCCACCCACATCGCATACTGGGCGAAGTAGACGTTCCCGACGCTGTTCGTGTCCTGGTACGTCGCCGTCATCGTGTGCACGAACCACTTGCCCTCGATCCAGCACGACCCCCCTCCCGCGATCGACGCGACGTCGGGCGACGGATCGGGCGACGACACGACCATGATCGGCGCATTCGCCTCCAGCGCGGCCTTCTCCACGGCGGCCTCGCGCGAATCGTGCGTGAACTTCTTCACGACGCCGCGGATGTCGTGCTTCTCGATCGCCTCGCGCGCCGCGTCCGCGACGCGCTCCATCACCCCGCTCTTGCTGATCTCCTCCACCGCCCGCCGCGTCAGGATTACCGCCGTCGCATGCGCCAGCGGCAGCACCGCGCCGATCATCATCAACACCGGCAACGAGTAGAGGTACCCAAGGCCGAAGACACCGGCCGAGAACGCCGCGTAGCTCACCAGCGTCGTCTGCGTGAAGGCCGTGAAACGCGGCTCGAACGTCGTCCGGAACAGGAACACCATCGAATAGCCGATGGAGAACGACCCGTAAAACGCCATGAAGTATTCCAGCTCGAACCTGAGCGGGACCGCCAGCAGCGCCATGCCCGCCGCCAGCAGGAACGGCGGAAGCGGCGAATCCAGCATCCCCTTGGGCATCAGCGCCACGAGCACCGACTCGCTCTTGCTGACCGCGTCCTTCTGGAACCACTTCAGCGCCACATAGCCGCTGTCCAGTGTCGACACGACGCAAAGGCACAGGAACGTCACGTACATCACCTGAAACAACCAGGGCACCGGCACATCGGCCAGGAAAAGGAAGCGGATGATCGCGTCCTTCGCATGGAACAGCCCGTCGTTCGCCGGCAGGATCAACGTGTCCAGGATGTCGAGCCGGGCTCCCTCGCCCACGATCGCAAGGGCCAGCGTCCCATGGAACAGCAGCAGGCCGAAGAACAGCAATCCGCCAACGTTGTATGCCGTCCGGATGTTCGACTTCTCGCGGCGGATCTGGATGGCGCGCTGCCATTGCTGGATGTCCAGCCATGGCCCCAGCAGGAAACCGCACAGGATCGGCACCAGGAACCCCGCGAACTTCCACGACACCACCGGGTCGTGCCCCTCGATCATGGGCGCGGGCGGAACGCCCGCCGAGTTGAAGTACAACCCACCCCCCCAACCGATCAGCAGGATCGACAACGCGATGATCAAGGAGAATGCAAAGTGCGACCACTTGATCCTCTGGATGTCGAATTGCTCGCCCAGCAGCAGCGCCGCGCCCAGCAGCACGAACGCGATCAGCAACGGGTTCACTCCCAGCGGCACGAAGACGTACATGAACAGGGCAAAGCACGTCAGGGCAATCGCCACCACCTGGTACAGCAGGAACATCCACCGCATGTTCCCCACCGTCGTCAGGAAGTGGCGCTCGAAGTCCCGGCCCGTCTCGTACCTGCGCGCGATGTGCTGCGTGAACCACCCAAACGCCATCAACCCGATCGCATTCGGGATCGCGAAGAAGAGCAGTCCCGCAAGCCCGAATTGCAGGGCGATCTGCACGCTGAAAAACAGCCCAAGGCCCCACGTCCAGGACAACGCGACCGAAAAACCCCACAATACGGAGTTCCAGAACGACAGCTTGGCGAATGGCAGGGTCGGCACAGCCGGTTTCCTTGGGGGCGAGGTCGCCCAAGACGTCTATCACTCCAATGCCTGTCCCGCGCAAGCACTCTTTCCCCCGCCATGGTTCCAGGACCTTCCCCATTTTTCAGCCGTCAAAACACAACAGCATATCAAGCTGA
>CAYTRP010000419.1:0-3479 GCA_964440195.1 uncultured Candidatus Sumerlaeota bacterium | reverse complement strand
CACCGTCGCCTTGCTGAGTCCGAGTTCGGCGGTGAGTTCGGTGCGGGTGGTGCGCGGGTGGACGCGTAGCCATCGGAAAATACTATGGACACTGTTTGATGACTGTGTCATTGAACTCGGCTCCCAGCATGAGCGGTGAAAGGAATTGGTGAACCTCGGTCTTCCAATCGGTGGTAATGGTGCATTCCGCTTGCGCCCGCCGCACATGCTAGCGTGGAGACGCGTTTGGAGTCGAAGGCTGGAGTGTATATTGATTGATCTCGAATTTCATGATCTGCTTATTGGCGAATCTGCGTGAATATATATAGTGTTGAAAATGTGTACGAGACCGGTGAGTTGGTGCGATAATTGCTCGAACACGTCGCCGATCGAATAGACGTGGATTGGAGTCCGGGAACTCACTAACAGGGGGAAAGTTAGAATGCTTCGATTGGGAATCGTGGACTGTGATTCGAGCCATGTATATCAGTTCTCCAGAAGATTGAATCACGTTGATATAGAAGAAGATCAGTGGGTAAATGGGGCGAAGGTTGTCTCCGCGTTTGTTGGTGAGTCTCGTGTTACGGGGCCGGATCGCATTCTGGAGTACGTGAACGCCATGCGTGAAACGGGCGTCGAACTTGTCAAACGTCCAGAGGACATGCTGGGTTCGATCGACGGCGTCCTGATTGAGTCGAACGAAGGCGGCGTTCACCGTGCCCAGGCCGAACCATTCATTCGTGCCGGTCTTCCCGTGTTTGTTGATAAGCCGCTGGCCACTTCTACACGTGATGCTCGTGAGCTTGTTGAGTTGGCCCATCGCTTCAACGTGCCGCTCCTGTCAGCCTCATCGCTCCGGTTTGCTTCCGGTGTTGAGGCAATCCGAGACGACGAATCAATCGGTCGGATACTAGGTGTTGATGTCTATGCGCCGGCCAGACTGCATGAGGCGAATCCTGGCCTTTTTCACTATGGAGTCCACGGGGTAGAGATGCTGTATTCTATCCTGGGCCCAGGGTGTAAGGAAGTTTCGAGGATTGTCGAAGACGAGACAGAGGTAACGGTTGGTCGTTGGGAAGGCGGTCGAATCGGAACACTTCGAGGCATGCGCGCAGGGGATATGGGGTACGGCCTGACTGTCCACGGCGAAAAGAAGTCATTGTCTGTGCCAATTGATACCACCTATATCTATCGAAACTTGCTGCGAGTGGTCGTGTCTGTCCTAAGTGGGAATCCATCGCCTGTGTCTGGAGAGGAATTGGTAGAGGTTGTGGCGTTTCAGGTGACCGCATTGGAGTCTGCGGCGTCCCACGGGAAGCCGGCTGCCCTGGAACTCTAGAGTCGGTGGTTGCTCCGGAGGGAAAGAGCGTCCTCTCGCTGTATCCCTCCGGATCGGTTTCGTGACAACATGCGCGGTGAAGGCGGTTGTTTCTACCGGAATCCGGTGAGGGCGATGCCTTTGACGATATACCGTTGCAACGCCACGAAGATAATGAGGTTGGGGATGAAGCTGAATGCGGCTCCCGCCATGATGAATCCCGTGCTTGGAGCTCGTGCCTGCATCGTGGAGAGGCCGACGGTCAGGGTTCTCGTGGCATCGCTTTGGGTTACAAGCAAGGGCCAGAAGAAGTCGTTCCAGTGCGCCAGGAAGATGAAGATGCCGAGTGTCGCCAGGACGGGAGTTGTCAGAGGAAGAATGATCTGCCAGTAGACTCGGAACTCGGATGCTCCGTCAAGCTTCGCGGCGTCGATCAGTTCGTCGGAAATGCCCATGATGAACTGCCGCATGAGAAACACCGCCTGGGCATTTGCCAGGGTGGGAACGATAAGACCCCAGAAGGTGTCGATACCTCCCACCTCGGCCACCATGATGAATAGAGGAACGATGGTGACCTGACCAGGTATCATGATCATCGCGACGAAGGACCAGAACATAACGTTCTTGCCCCAGAATTGTTTCTTGGCGAACGCATAGCCGGCCAATGATGCAAGCGTGAGCGAGAGAACGACGGACGTAATTGAGTAGATGGCGGAGTTAAGCGTCCACGTAATGAGAGAGGCGTTGGCGAGAATTTCCCGGAAATGAACAAGGGTAAAGGATGTGGGTATGAGGCTTGGAAGCCGGAGCGCTCCGGGTGGAGAGATGGATAGCATGATCATTGACAGGAACGGAACGATGGTGGCGATCGAGCAGATGATGAGAACGAGATAGAGCAGGGACGACGTCGCCAGTTTTCGTCTTTGGAAGCCCCTGCCACGGGGGGGGGCGGTGTCGGGTGGGATTGTTGATGTGGAGATTGGTGCTGTCATGTCTCATCTTTCCCCAATAGTCGCCGCTGGATCATCGCGATGATGAAGATTGCCACGAAGAGGAACATGCCAATGGCGCTAGCATAGCCGAAGTTGAAATACTGAAAGCCCTGATTATAGAGCATGTATACGAGCGTGAAGCTCGCCCTCGCGGGGCCGCCTCCGGTCATGATGTACACAGCATCGAAGACCTGGAATGACGCTATGGTCTCGATGACAAGGACGAAAAAGATGATGGGCTTGAGAAGCGGAAGGGTGATATGAAAGAATCGCTGCCGCCAGGTCGCCCCGTCGATCTGAGCCGCTTCGTAGTACATCTCGGGAATGGCCAGCAGTCCCGCGATAAAGATCATCATCGAATAGCCGAATCCCTTCCAAGTTGACATTACCGCCAACGACAGGAGGACCGTGTCCCGATCCTGGAGCCAGCCGATCGGCGCCGCACCCAGAACCGCGAGAAAGGAGTTCAACAGGCCTTTTTCGGTTGGGCTGTAGATCCAGAGCCAGATAATCGCGGCCATCACGGTGCTTGTGATGTATGGAAGAAAGAACAGGCTTCTGAAAAGCCCCACACCGCGGAAGCTTCTGGCTACCAGAAGCGCCAGGCCAAGCGCCGTGATGACGGTGAGCGGCATGACCATGAGGGTGTACATGATCGTAACCCGCACGCTTGTCCAGAACACGGAGTCTTCGAAGAGTAGTCGGTAATTATCCAACCCAATGAAGTTGACGGAGCCGCCAATTTCATACTCCGCGAAGCTCAGCACAAGGCTGGTTAGGGCAGGGCCAAAGCGAAAGATGATGAACAGGATAAATACAGGAAGAACGAATAGATAGGCTACCCAGGCTTCACGATATTTGCGCTGTTTGGTTGTGATGGAGGAGGGGAGGTTAGGCATATGGTCCTGATGCTCCAGCGAACGAGAGCGGTTGGCGAGAGCATGTCGGCTGGAGCGGGGGGTGGAAGCAGCCTGGGTTCACCTACGTATCACGCACAGGTGGACCCCAGGCTGCTTCGAACCTGCTCTATTGATTGGCGATCAGATCATTCGCTCGTGCCGCCGCATCGTCGAGTGCTTGCTGAGGGCTCTTTTCGCCCAGCAGCGCCGCTTCGACCTCGGCCGGAATGACATCCTGGGAGATTTCTCGACCCAGGAGGTGCGAGGGAACGGGATGCACCATTGGCAGGT
>CAYTRP010000418.1:0-3495 GCA_964440195.1 uncultured Candidatus Sumerlaeota bacterium | reverse complement strand
GGCAGGCGTACTCCCATTCTGCTTCGGTGGGGAGGCGGACCGTGCGACCCGTCGTCTCCGTCAGGAACGCACAGTAGGCCTGCACGTCCTCCCACCCGACATTGACCACCGGATGATCCATGTCCTGGGCGAATCCCGGATCCCGCCACGACATTCCCGCGCGTTCCCCGATGCCATCGAGTGTGTAGTAATGGGACCACCCTTCCCTCTCCGCGACGGTTTGGTATCCGGTCGCGCGAACAAAGCCCTCGAATTGCCCCACCGTGACCGGTGTCGCCGCCATATGGAAATCGCGCGTGATCGTCACCGTTGTTTGCGGGTGCTCATCGTTCTTGGAAAACTCTTCCCCTTCCGCAGTACCCATCAGAAACGTCCCCGCCTTGATCGGCACATGGGCGGCCGTCGTTGCGTGATCGACTTCCGGTGTCGGCTTGAGTCTGGGAAAGCCGGCGCAGGACGACAAGAGCACACCAGTTGTCAGCATCGCGGAAAACGCCGCAAGCGCCCTTTGGCAATGCATCACAACCCGGGCGCGTCTCGGATTTGTTTCCGTCCTGATCGAGGAAAACGAAAAACAAGCGGAAGCACAGAGATCACGGAGGGCACAGAGAAAGGACAAACGTGGAGGCCGGTTCCGTTCTCTCTTTTCTCCGCGATCTCTGCGGACTCTGTGCTTCAAATCGTTTTTGGCTCGTTCTATCCTGTCGGGAACAAACCAGAGATGCGCCCTCACAACCCCCCCTCGTGCAAGTCCACCTCCGCCGCGATGAAGCCGAAGTTCATGACCGCATCGGTCGTGAGAATCCTCTGGAGCAGGGTCGTGAGGAGGACGCGCGCGCCCTGCTCCAGAGGATTCTCACGACCCTGCAACCGCAACCAATTCGACACTCCATACCCCAGCGTGGCGAAGCGCGGATGCGTCGCGTCGTTGATGTCGAGCGTCTCCTCCAGCGTGCGCAGCCCAGCATGAAGCATCACCAGCTCCGAGTAGGAAAGGTTCGCGTCGATTTCCATGTCCGCGCCCACAAAGGAGAGGACGGCCGGAATTTCCTCCGCGCGATCGAGGCGGATCAGCGTGTTCACGAGCCAGTAGGCCGACGCGCAGCGCTGGTCATCGTCCGCCGCGACTTCCATGGATCGCTTCAACGCCCGCTCGGCTTCCGCCAGGTCCCGGGCCATGTACAGGGCCACGCCCAGATGGTACCAGATTGCCCGCAGATAGGCACGGGGCGATGCATCATAACCGTCTGCCTCATCCGGTTGAGGCAGCGAGGCCCATTGTCCCTCCAGCAGGTCCGCGGAGCGACCGAGGTCCTCCACCGCCCTGTCGAACAACCGGTTCGACAGGTACCGATGTCCCCGGTGACGCAGCAACCGGTAGCTTGTCGGGTGTGCGAGGAGGCCCTCGCCGTACAGGTCAATGGCGTCGCGCGTGCGCCCATACCAGGCCATGGTTCGCGCGTAATTGATCAGCAGCGGTTCATTGCCGGGGTTCGCGCGATATTCTTCCATCGCCTTGAGCATGTTGTCGCGGCGCGTGATCTGCGCGCCCGAGACAACCTCGATCGGCGGGATCGGCACCTCGCCCATGCGGAATGCCTCGGGGCGGTCGATCTCGCGGCCGCGAATCAGCACGGGCATCCGCCCCCCTCGCGCGTTGCGGAAATCGACGGTTTGCCACCCATCGCCGGTGATGCGAATGCTGCCAATGGTAGCCGGAGCCGTCACATCGATAACCGTGTAATTCCGTGGCAGACGCACCGTGCCTCGCGGGGAATCAAGCACCCGGAACCAGTGGAGCAGCCCGCGATTCAATCCATAATTCGCGGCATCCTCAAGACCCTGTTCAACGAGCGGGATGGCTGGCACCTCTTCCGGAGTGGCGGCCCCAAACCGGACCAAATCAAAGGTTCCCGTTTCCGGCGCGCGCAGGCTATAGAACATCGCCCGCGAATCCAACGTCGGCGACGGCGCGAACGAAAACGTCTCTGGCATTTCCAGGCGCATGGCCGGATCGACCGTCGTTTCGCCCTCCGCCCAACCCGGCAGGCTCCACAAACTTCCGGGAAGTGGCACGGCCTCCACGCGGAAATCCGCCGCGCCGGGATGATCGCGGAAGAACGACAGCACGAGGCGGCCATCCGCCTCCGTGCGAAGTTGCGACGGATAAGACAGGCTTTCCACGCGATAACCCGGCGGCAGCGCGATCTCATTGCGACCGATCGTCAATCGACGGTCAAAGACGAGCAGCGAGTCCTCATTCTCGTAGTACGTCGCCGCGTCCACATACGTCTTCACAATCCGCAGTCGGGTTTCCCCCACTTCGGGAACCGGCGAGAGGAGTTCGACCTGGATGTAGCTCGCGTCCTCCCGCGCCTCGGGATACCCGGCCAGTCGCGCGTCAACGCCCGGCACGACCGTGTGGGGGAGCGGCTCGCCGGTGGCCTCGAGGAACACCGCGATGTCGCTCGCCTCGCTCCCCGGGCGGATGATGTTGAAGAATCGCGTCTGGCCCGGCGTTGTCGCCGACGTGCGATAGATCACCCGGAACGCATGGGACTGTGGCGCTAGCAACTCATAGCGCGTGTGCTGGAAATGTTCGAGGGTGTCGGCGGCGTGTGACGGAGCAAGAGCGAGAAGCGAGGAGGCCACGAGACCCGAAAGATACCTGGAAGCCATGCCAATCATCCCCCGAGAGCGCCCGAAGCGCCATGGTTTGGAAGCCTCCCTGGAATTTTTGGAGGCCGGTAAGCACTTGGCAAAGTCAATCGCAGGGCGATGTCTTTGCTCAAGGGGGAAAAGCGAGCCTAGTGACTCTCACTCCTCTCCCGGCTCGAACCGATAGCCGGTCTCGCGAACGGTTTGAATGTGGCGCGGCTTTCTTGGATCGTCCTCGATGCGCGCGCGCAAGGTCGTCACGCAACGGTCCACGCTGCGGTCGGTGACGAAAACGTTGTATCCCCACACGACGCGGAGAATCTCCGTGCGGGTGAGGGCGCGCCCGGCGCGTTCGAGGAAGAGGTCGAGAAGGCGATATTCCTTGGGGGTAAGGGGGACATCCTCTCCGTCGCGAAGCAACTTCTTCGAGGAACGATCGAGGACGAACGGGCCGAACCGCGCCAGCACGCCCTGTTCCGATTTTTTTTGGCTGCGGCGCAGGTGCGCCTGGGCGCGCGCCATGAACTCGCGGATGCTGAACGGCTTGGAGACGTAATCGTCCGCGCCGATGTTCAGGCCCAGAACGATGTCCGACTCCTGATCCTTCGCCGTCAGCATGATGATCGGCATCTCGAATCCCTCGTCCCGCAATGTCTTGCAGATTTCGTAGCCGTTCATCTTCGGCAGCATGATGTCCAGCACGATGAGGTCCGGGCGCTTGTCCAGCGCGAGCGAAAGGCCGCTCTCGCCGTCCGACGCGGTTTCCACGTCGTATCCCTTGCGCGCGAAATTGTCGCGCAGGCCGCGCAGCATCGCAGCGTCGTCTTCCACGATCAG
>CAYTRP010000417.1:0-3504 GCA_964440195.1 uncultured Candidatus Sumerlaeota bacterium | reverse complement strand
AAGCACAATCCCGAAGTCGCGAAAGGCGAGGTTGGTGTTGGCGGGCATGTGCCACACCAGGTTGCCAATTCGTCCGATTCGGCCCAGAGCCAGCGCCACCAGGAGCGGGCCGCCCGCAAGGCCCAGCTTTACCGGTTGCGGCAATCCCGGAATTGCGAGCGGAAACGTTCCCACAATGATGCCCAGCAGGATTCCGAGGAAAATGGGGATGAAGTGGGTCTCGTTCAATTCCCTGACGGAATTGCCCAGCGCGGCGGCGGCCTTTACGAGATCCGGTTCCGCTCCCACGATTTGCAGCGTGTCGCCGAATTGCAGTCGCAGGCCCGGAACGGCCGTCATCTCGACGTCGGCGCGCGTCACGCGCGTCACAACCACGCCAAATCGCTGGCCCAGGTGGAGGGCTTCGACACTCTTGCCAAGCACCTCGCGGGCCGTGACGACGACGCGCCGGTAACTGACGCCGCTTTCCGCCAGCAACAAGTCCTCCTCGGAGCGCTGTCCGACGACGCGCTGGAACTGCCCGAGGCCCGCAATCGTCCCCACAACGGCCAGACGATCGCCCAGGCGGACCACCGTCTCATCGGTTGCGACGACTGTCTGCTGGTCGTGCTGGATTCGCGAGATGGACACTGCGGATTCCGAACGGCCGGGGATCTTCGCAATCTCGAGGCCGTCCAGGTTTGGATTGGTGACGACAAGAGTCCAGCGCTCGAGATGATCCACCTTGCGACGGTTCTTGGCCGCAAACTCGGCGGCCTCCCGCTCCGGATCGATTCGAAAAATCCCCTTCAGGAGCACGACCACCACGATGGTCCCCGCGATCGATGCGGGATAAGCCACCGAGCAGGCCAGCGCGGGAAGAGACAGGGTCTCGGGCGGGAGACCGGGCACGGTGGCCAGAGTTTGCATGCCTGCCCCGAGTGACGGCATGTTCGTGGAGGCACCGGCAAAGATTCCTAGAACGGCGGCGGGCTCAAACCCCGCTATCCATCCGGCCAAAGGAGCGCCAATGGCTCCCAGAAAAACGATGGCACCAGCCAGAAAATTCAGCCGGATGCCCTGCTCGCGCAAGGCGGCAAGGAAACCCGGTCCCAATTGAAGCCCGATGGTAAAGACAAAGAGGATCAGCCCGAATTCCTTGACGAATTCAAGCGTTGCCTGATCCACCGGTTTGCCGAAGTGTCCGACGATCAGGCCCGCGAACAGTACCCCCGCCGTCCCCAAGCCAATTCCGCGCACCTTCAGGCTGCCGACCGTCATGCCCAGCACGCAGACAAAGGCCAGAGCCCCGACAGCGTGCGCCACCGGCTGCGTCTCATAGACCTCGAAGATCCAACTCATGGGGAAATCTTTGGTTCTGGTGAGGATGGGAAAATTGTAAGGCGATTGGAAATACGAAGGACGGGTTTTCGCCACGAGATTATCTTCTTCACCACCACATCTCCCCACGGGCCAAGGGGGATCTGTTCAGTGGCGGGCTCTATCCTATCCGATAGACTCGGTTCTTTCGCTCCTTCGGTCCGAGGTCGCCTTGTGATGGCGCAAGCTTCAGGAAGTCGCTACTCACGTCAGTTCGGTCGGCACAACCAAAATCGGATATGATCGGCCATCGTTCTCCGCATTGTTAATATCCCGTTGCCTTGAGTGGGGCAGTGATTCCCAAAAATCAGGGACGAAGACCCGCGAATCTTCCACCCGAGGGATGGCCCCGGAATCCCATCGCCGGCCGAGGGCGATTCGCAAGCACGATCCCGGCGAATTCCAGCCGCGAGGAGACAATCTGGCGTGTCCGCATTCGAGTGAGTGCCGTCCCTGGTTCCGTGAGGTGCGGGGGAACCTCATTGACCCTACAACCATCGATTCGATTGATAGGCATAAGCGGTTGGGCATCCGGCATGGAGGGCATCTCGCCCGCGCCGATCTCCATGGCGTCACATGCCTGGTCGTCATTCTCGCTCGCTGGGTCCCAGATGCCTGCGCGCCGCCGGATGGCGGGGAAATGATTCACACGTGACGATCGCCAAGCGACTGCTCGTTCTGGTGGCCTTGCCCTTGGTGGCGCTGATGGGCTTGGGGTTGTTCATTCGCGCCCAACTCTCCACGGTCGAGACCAGCAGCCAGTTCGTCGCGGAGACTCAAATCCCCGGACTTGCGGTGATCGGAAACCTGACTCGCAGCTTCCTCGGCATGCGGGTCGAGATTCGAAGCGTGCTCCTCGCGGAAGAGGACGAGCAACTCAAGGCGGCTCGTGCGGCCTTCGAAACTCACGTTCAAGACGCCGACAGGTACCTGGGCTTCTATGAGCGCAACCTGGTCTCCGACGAGGTGGACCGCCGCTTGCTCGCGGAGTTCAGCGCGCAGAGCCGCCAGTGGATTGTCGGCGCGAGGCAGGTTCTGGCACTGGCCGAGGAGGGACGCACGGACGAGGCCCTTTTCCTCCTCAATACCGCGAACGTGGAGATTGCAGGGCAGCTCGCCGAAGTAACGGACCAATGGGTCAAGCATGCGGAAGCGTTGTCGTCCGACGCCGGACACCAAACGGTTTCGACCATCAGCGCCTTCAAATGGAACATGCTCATCGCCAATTCGGTGGCCATCGTTCTGACGGCCCTTCTGGGGTTTCTCACTTTTCGCCGGATTGCCCTCCCCATTCGGGCGCTCGACAGCGCGGTGCGAACGATTGCATCGGGCAATTACGAGACCGAGGTGCCTTACACCGATGCGACGGATGAAGCCGGCGGTTTGGCGCGCTCCATTGATGTCCTGAAGCGCGGTGCGGCCGGAATGGAGGAGCAGCGTTGGGTCAAGACCAACTCTGCACGCATCATCGAGGCGCTTCAGGGGAGCGAATCCATTGCCGAATTTGGGCAACGCTTCGTCTCCGCGATCATTCCGTCGCTGGGGGGGGGTGTCGCCGCCTTCTATCTGCTCGAGCGGAAATTGAGCCGGGTACGCAGGGTCGCCGCCTACGGTCTTGCCGACTCGGACGAGGCACCCGACCACTTTCGAGTCGGCGAAGGCCTCGTCGGGCAATGCGCGCGGGAAGGCCTGGCAACCACCCTCGATGAACTGCCCCCCGATTATCTCCGCATCGCCTCGGGGCTCGGGGCGGCTCCCCCGGCAAGGGTCGTCGCCTATCCCATCAAGTTGCCGGACGCCCTCTTGGGGGTGATGGAATTGGCGGCTTTCAGGCCCCTTGCTCCCCGCGAGGAAGCCCTGCTGGCGGAAGCCCTTCCATTGGTCGCCATGAATCTCGAGGTCCTTCAGCGAAACCTGCGGACGAAGGAACTCCTCGCCCAAACCCAGGAGCAGGCGAACGATCTCGTCCGGTCGCAAGGCGAGTTGCTGGCCCAACGCGAGCAATTGAAGGTGAGCGAGGAACGCACCCGCCTCATCCTTGATTCCAGCAGCGAGGGCATTTTCGGCGTCGATACGGAAGGCGCGATTACCTTTGTGAATGCGGCCACCTGTCAATTGCTCGGCTACACGGCCGAGGAGATGATC
>CAYTRP010000416.1:0-3508 GCA_964440195.1 uncultured Candidatus Sumerlaeota bacterium | reverse complement strand
TACGTGGAGGAGCGCGAACTGACCGTCATCTTTGCGGTGGATGTCTCGGGGTCGACGATGTTCGGATCGGCACCCCGGAGGAAGCGATCCCTGGCGGCGCTGGTGACGGCGGTGCTGGCGTTCTCCGCGATTCGCAACAACGACCGGGTGGGGTTGATGTTGTTCAGCGACCGGGTGGAGAAGTACCTGCATCCGCGGAAGGGTCGCAGCCACGGGTTGAGGGTCATCACCGAGTTGTTGAGTGAGCCGGCCGGCAAAGGGACGGACGTCGTCGGTGCGTTGCACATGCTGAATCGCTTGCAGCGGAAGAAGGCCGTGGTGTTCCTCCTGTCGGATTTCATGCAGGAAGACCTGCGGCGCGCTCTCTCGGTGACCAACCAGCGGCATGACCTCATTGCAGTGACCATCACGGATCCCCGCGAGATGGAGCTTCCCCCCGTGGGGATCCTGACCGTGGAGGACGCCGAGACCGGTAATCGGGTGCTGGTTGACACGTCGAGCCGCCCGGTGCGGCGGCGTTACGAAGCACAGATGAAGAACCGGCGGCAGGATCTGGCGAGGTTGCTGCGACAATTGCAGATCGATCACATTCCCCTCCGGACGGACAGGGAGATCGAACGGCCATTGATGCAGTTCTTCGAGCGACGCGCGGCGAGGCTTGCCCATGAGTAGCCTGCGTCCTTCGGTCATGCTGCTGGTGGTCCTTGCCGCGTTGCTTCTCACCGCGGGGGCACCGAAGGCAATGGGCCAACAGGACATGGTCCGGCTTGGGGTCGTCCTGACGCCCTCCCAGTTGGAGGTCGGCCAGAAGGGCACATTGGTCGTGACGCCGCCGGTTGGGGTGGATGTCCGCGAGTTGAAGGCGTCGTTGAGTGGGATAAAGTTTGGCCAGTTCCTGAAACGACCGGATGGCTCGTTCAGCGCGACCGTCTATCCAATGCGTGCCGGTACCATTGGACTGGAAGAGGCGACCCTCTCAGCCCAATTGATCGACGGTCAGAGCATGACACTGGGGTTTGAGCCTTTTTCCTTCACGGTGCCCGAGCCGCAGGAAGTGGAGATGGCTCGCGAGGACTATTCCGGGTTGTTCAGCGCGGCGCGGACCCTGTGGAAATACTGGGTGGCGGGCCTGATCGTGGGGCTTGCGATTCTGGCGGTGCTTGTGGTGGCGACCTGGCTCTTTCTTCGGTGGCGCAAGACGCGGCAGCGCATCGCGGCCCTGCCGGCTCCTCCGCCCGCCCCGATCGCGGAGGCGCTCATGGCCCTCTCCCGGCTGGAGACTTTGGAAGAGTATGGGAAACTGGGGACGAAGGCGCATTACGCCGGCCTTTCCATGTTGTTGAGACGGTACATCGAGAGGGAGTGGGGCCGGCCCGCGATGGAGATGTCCGAGGATGAGCTGATCACTCTCCTGCGGCGCGAGTTCGCGCACCGCGCGGCGGTGTCGGATCTGATGGGAGTCTTCGAGACGGCCAGCCTGGCGAAGTTTGCCCGTCTGGAGGCGGAGCGACGATTGGTGGAGTCGCATCTGCGGGCGAGCCGTTCGTTCCTCGAGTCCGAGCATGACCGGTTGCGGGCGGCGGCACTTGCCCATGAAGTCGCGCGGCGCACAACGGGTGGACGGGAGGCGGCGTGATGTTTTCCTGGCGCTGGCTTCACCCCGAGTTTCTGATCCTGCTTCCGGTCCCGTTGATCTGGCTGGCCTGGCAATGGCGAGGCGGGTTGCGCGGCCAGCCGGCCATTCTTTTTTCCAGCAGCGCGGCGTTGCTGGCGGCGGGTTCGTCGCTGCGAGTGAGGATCCTGCCGTGGCTACCGCTGCTGAGGACGCTGGTCTTGCTGCTGGGAATCGTGGCGCTTGCGCGACCCCAGTACGGATATGTCGAACGGCGTCAGACGGCGATGGGGATCGACATCGCGATGGCGCTGGACATTTCCGGTTCGATGGACGCGATGGACTTCAAGCCAACGCGCCTGGAATCGGCAAAGTCGGTGCTCAAGGAGTTCATCGGCGGGCGCGAGAACGACCGCTTGGGCGTGGTCCTGTTCGGCTCCAACGCAATGGTGCTTTCCCCTCCAACATTCGACCGCCATGCCGTCACCCGAATGGTCGAGATGATCACCCCGGGGTTGTTTGCGAACGAAGAGCGGCAGACGGCCATCGGGATGGGATTGGCGATGGCATTGAAAGGAATGGAGGACTCCCCGATCGAGAACCGCGTGATCGTGCTCCTGACCGATGGCGAGAACAACGCCGGCCGGATCGAACCGATGGAGGCCGCGGCCATGGCCAAGGCCCTCGGCGCGCGTGTCTACACGATCGGAGTGGGCTCGAATCGCACGGCGATGCGCGAGGTGTTCGATCCAATACTTGGCAGGCGGCTTCATCCCATCTCGGCGGGCATCGACGAACCGCTGCTGCGCGAGATCGCGGAGATGACGGGCGGCAAGTTCTTCGTCGCCGACGACGACGAGACACTGCGGGCGGTCTATCGGAGCATCGACGAGCTGGAGAAGTCGGAAATCGAGACGAGCGCCCACGACAACTTTGATGAACGCTTCTCCCTGTTCTGGCTTCCGGCCTTGTTTCTCCTTGGTCTCGATCTGCTGCTGCGCGGCTTTTGGCTGGGGAGGCTGCCGTGATCTTCGAATCCCCCCAGTTCCTGCTCCTGCTGCTGCTCGTTCCCGTCTTGTGGATCGCGTGGGGCGTCCTGGAGTCGCGCAAGAGGCGGCGCCTTGCGCGTTTCGTGGACGCTCAGAATTGGCCCTTGCTAAACGGCGAGGTGTCCGACGGGTGGCGGTCGGTCAGGGGATGGCTGCTGCTGGCGGCGATCTCCTTTGGGATGCTTGCCGCCGCGAGACCGGCATGGGGGACGCGCGAGAGGCTCGTGACGGAATCGGGGATCGACCTGATCGTCGCGCTGGATGTGTCCCAGAGCATGCTGGCCGTTGATCGTCCCCTTCAGGATGGACAATATGATGCGGGCGCCACGCGGTTGGCCGCCGCGAAGAGCCGCCTGCGGCAGGTGGCGGCTTCGTTGGGGGGGCATCGAGTATCCCTGGTGCCCTTTGCCGGCGATGCGTTCCTTCAGTGCCCCCTCACGACGGACAAGGGCATCTTCCTGGATGTCCTGAACGCCACGGCACCCGACAGCGTTGGCCTTGTCGGGACGGACATTGGGCGTGCGATCGCCGTGGCGCGCGAGGCGTTTGTGGGTGGCGGGACGGGGAGCCGCGTTCTGCTCCTGGTGACGGACGGGGAGGACCATGGAGGAGAGGCGCTGGAGCAGGCCCGCGCGGCCGCGCGGGAAGGAGTCCGGATTTATGCCCTGGGAATCGGGTCGGAGAAGGGTGGGCCGATCATTCTGCCCGATGGCCGCATCAAGAATGACGCGGAGGGATTCCCGATCGTCTCGCGGCTGGACACGGTACTGCTGGAACAGTTGGCATCGGAGACGGGCGGGACGGCCTACGTGAGCGAGTCGGGCGCACATCCAGCCCCGCGCCCGAC
>CAYTRP010000415.1:0-3512 GCA_964440195.1 uncultured Candidatus Sumerlaeota bacterium | reverse complement strand
TCACGATCGTGTTGTTGAACGTCGCGTGAACGTGCACGATGGCGTGGCTGATGTTCTTGCGAACCTTCTTCTTGGTCCCTTTGGCGGCGGACTTCTTGCCCATCGGGTTTTCTCCTTCAAATTGGCGCGGCGGCACCAGGGCCTGCCGGAATCAACGCGTCAGCGCCTCCCCCGGGGGGGAGGCGGTCGATCACTTCTTGGAAGCACCCACCGTGCGGCGCGGTCCCTTGCGCGTGCGGCAGTTCGTGCGTGTGCGCTGGCCACGAACCGGCAAACCACGGCGATGGCGCAGCCCGCGGTAGCAGCCAATGTCCATCAGGCGCTTGATGCTCTGCCCCACCTCGCGGCGCAGGTCACCCTCGACCTTGTAGTTGCCCGTGATGATGGCGGAGATCTTCGTCACTTCCGCTTCGGTCAGGTCTTTGACGCGGGTGTCGAGGCTGATGCCGGCGGCCTGCAGAACTTCGCGGCTGCGGGTCAGTCCGATCCCATAAATATACGTCAGCCCATATTCAACGCGTTTTTCGCGGGGCAGGTCCACTCCGGCGATACGTGCCACTGAACAACTCCGTGTCGGGGAAAGTCGTGCTGAGGAGAAAATGAGCCGTCTCCCCGGGGGGAAACGGCCGCTTGGGTCCGGGGAATTACCCCTGGCGCTGCTTGTGGCGCGGATTCTTGCAGATGATCCGGACCACCCCACGGCGGCGGATCACGCGGCAATCCTTGCAGATCTTCTTGATGCTGGGTCGAACCTTCATTTTTCTGACTCCTGGCATGGGCCGCCGGGGCGGCCTCTGGTTACTTGTTGCGGTAGGTGATCCGCCCCCGCGTCAGGTCGTAGGGCGACAATTCCACCGTCACGCGGTCACCGGGCAGGATCCGGATATAGTGCATGCGCATCTTGCCCGAGATATGCGCGAGAACGTTCATCTTGTTCTCCAACTCCACCCGGAACATGGCATTCGGGAGGGTTTCCGTCACGATCCCCTCGACTTCGATCCCTTTTTCTTTAGCCATTCGAATCCTGTTGACCGTGTGGAGCCGCCGCGGGGCGCAATTCACCCCCGCTGACAGAGAGGGAAAGAGGTTGCGTACCCCGCCTTCCGCTGTCAAGTGGCAAGTCCGCCACTTTTTTACCCTCCCCCACGGCCTTATTCTCCATTCGTCAAGATCTCGTATCCATCCGCCGTAATGGCAATGGTGTGCTCGAAATGGGCCGACCAGCGGCCATCCTTCGTCACCACCGTCCATTCGTCTTCCCGCTCCTCGGTCTCGCCCGTCCCGATGTTCACCATGGGCTCGACCGCGATCACCAGCCCCCGCCGCAGACGCTCGCCGGTGCCCGGGGGCCCCACATTGTCCACCTTGGGTTCTTCGTGAATCTTTCGCCCAACCCCGTGCCCTCCGTACCCCTCCACCACGCTGTATCCCTGCGAGGTCACGTACTGCTCGACCGCCCAACCGATGTCCCCGGTTCGGTTGCCCGGCAGGCATTGCGCGATCGCCAGCTCCAGAGAGTGCCGCGTCACGTCCATCAGCCGCCGCGCTTCCTCGCTCACCTTCCCCACCGGCACCGTCACCGCCGAATCCGAGAAAAAGCCATCGAACACCACGCCGCAATCGATCGAGACGATGTCCCCCTCCTGCAAGCGCCGCTTCGACGGAATGCCGTGGACGACCTCCTCGTTGATCGACACGCACAGCGTCGCCGGAAAGCCGTACTGCCCCAGGAACGCCGGGCGCGCCTTCGCCTCGCGGATGCGGATGCGGGCCAGGCGGTCAAGCTCCAACGTCGTCACGCCGGGCTGCACGGCCTGCGAGACTTCCGCCAACACCTCATGCAGGATACGCCCCGCCCGCCGGATGCGCGCAATCTCGGCGTCGCTCTTGTAATAGATCCCCTCGGGGCGTTTTTGGCGGCGGTTGAAGACCATGGAGCAGGGAATCGGGGATCGGGGATCGGGGATCGGCGACAAAACCTCTTCGCCCTCAACTTTCACTCTTCGTTCTCTTGCCCCGGCATCGCTTCAGCGACGCCGGGTCGCCCTTCTCAATACTGTTCCGCGAGGATCGCGCTGACGCGCTGGAAGACTTCGGAGGTTTCTCCCGAGCCGTCGATCGTCACCAGATTGCCGCGCATCTCATAGTGGTGCAGGATCGGCTCGGTGAGATGATGGTACACCTTCAGGCGCTCGCGCACGGTCTCTGGTTGGTCGTCGGTCCTTTGAAGCAGCCGGCAGCGGTTGACGTCGCAGCCGGGGTCCGTCGGCGGATTCAGGTAGATGTTGAACGTCTTCTTGCAGTCCATGCAGATGCGACGTCCGGTGATGCGTTCGAAGAGCATGCGCTCGGGGACTTCGAGGCTCACCACGATGGGCGGGGTAAGCGTGAAGTCGGCGCAGATGTTGTCCAGGTCCTCCACCTGGTGCAACGTCCGTGGATAGCCGTCGAACAGGAAGGAATCGTGCTGCTGGCGCTCGCCGGCGACGATGTGATGCACCAGTTGGGTGACGTCGGCGTCGGGAATCAGGTTCCCCTTCTCCACCGTCTCGCGCATCTGACGCCCCATCGGGGAATCCGAGCGGATCGCCGCGCGAATGACATCCCCCGTGGAAAGGTGCCGGAGCTTGAACCGCTCACACAGCAACTGTGATTGCGTTCCTTTGCCAGCGCCCGGGGGACCGAACAGGACGAGGTTCACAAGTTCCCGCCTTGGCGTGCGTCCTCAAAATCACCCACCCGACACGATTCCGCCACACGGCCGGCGTGGGGCGCGCTCAGCGCTCGCGCCGACCGGCCCAGCGACGCGGTCCGCCGCCGCCACTCGCGCCCCCCGCGGGCGCCGCCTGACGGCGAATCCGGAAACCATCGTAGTGCCGCATCAGCAACTGCGACTCGATCTTCTTCATCGTGTCGAGCACGACGCCCACCACGATGATCAGGCCCGTGCCGCCCGCGAACTCCGCGTAGCTCCAGTGCACGTCGAAGGCCTGGGAGAGCACCGAGGGGATCAACGCCACCGTGACGAGGAAGACCGCCCCGACCACCGTGATGCGCGTCAGCACCATGTCGATGTAGTCCGCAGTCTGCTTGCCCGGGCGATAACCCGGGATGAAGGCGCCCGTCTTCTTGAGGTTCTCCGCCACGTCCTGCGGGTTGAACGTCACCGCCGTGTAGAAGAAGCAGAAGAAGGCCGTCAGGATGACATAGATCAGGGTGTGGAGGTTGGCGACCTTGAGGAGCAGGAAGATGCTCTGCTTCTCGATGCCGAACGCGTTGTACAGGTTGTACGGCGAATATTGCGAAAAGAGCGTCCCCAAGCCCGAGAACCCGCCCGATTCCTGTGTCCCGATGAACATGAACAGCGTCTGGGGCAGCGTCAGGATCGCGCTCGAAAAGATGACCGGGATGACGCCGGCCGTGTTGACCTTGAGGGGCAGGTAGTTCGTCGTCGCCTGTTGCACGCGGCGGCCCACGGTGCGGCGCGCATGCTGGATCGGGATGCGCCGCGC
>CAYTRP010000414.1:0-3537 GCA_964440195.1 uncultured Candidatus Sumerlaeota bacterium | reverse complement strand
CGGTGCTGTTCATGCGGTTGGTGCCGGCTCCGAGCACGCCGCGCAGGCCGCCCGTGCCGAACTCGAGCGTGCGCCAAAAGCGGTCCTCCAGTTCCCTCGCGTCCTGCTTGTCGATGAGTGCCCGGATCTCCGCGCGCGTGGCCGTGTCGAACTTGTCGGATGACCACTCGGCGACGCGCGCGGCGATTTCGGGCGAGGAGAACGGGAGGGATGGCATCGGTTGCTCCGGATGGGAAATCTGGGAATCCGCAGCGCTTCTGCTCCGCCCCATGGGGGCGGGCAAGTAGAAGGCGCAGGCCCGCCCGGCTCCTGCCTTCCTAGCGGACGGCGAGGATCGCCCGGTTGTGGACCATGACGCGTTCGTAGAGCTCGGCAATGCAGTCGCGGGGGCCGGTTTCCATGATCCAATCGGCGCGTTCGCGGATGAAGGGCTGTCCATTGTCGGGGGTGGCGGAGACGCCGCACAGGGAGAGGAACTCCCAGTCGCTGACGGCATCTCCGATCCCGGCGACCTCCGCCAGTTCGAGGCCCGACAATTCGGCCAGCCAGAGCAGGCCGCTTCCCTTGTGGATGCCGCGGGGGAGGAAGCTCATGACCGAATGGGTGTAGTCGACGAGGTAGTCCCCGCTCCAGCGCCGGACGAATTCATGCGTCCATTCGCGGAGGTCCGCCATCGTTCTCGGGGCACGCGGGTAGAGGGTGACCTGGCAAAACTTGCCGCCCTCGAGCAGGATGTCCGCATTGGTGGAGAGAAGACTCTCCTCCGCGTCGGCAAGGAGTTCGTGGTATTTGCGCCGGCAATCAGCCGTGAAAAGCGGGTGTGTCAGATGCTGCTGGTTCACCGGGTCCCAGAGGACGGCGCCGAATTCCGCGAGGCTGGGCACGTGGCAGCCGATGAACTGGCTGAGGGCGTGCGTGTAGGGGAGGGGACGGCCGGTGCAGAAGGAAAAGGAGGGAATCGTCGGATCCTGCGACGAGGCGTCGTTCCACTGGCGGATCTTCCCGCAGATTGTCAGGTCCACGCGGTCGCGTCCACCGGCGGTGAAGCAGCCATCGACGTCGGCGATGATGTGGCGAATCAGGCTGGTTGCGGCGCCGGCGCCAGACGGCGTGTCATTCAAATTCATTTACCAGGTTCACGATGGCGGTGTTGGCATCGAAGAGGGCATCGGCCACGCTCGCCCAATCCACTTCGGTGATCAGTTCCTCGGGGATGGGTTCGAGAGCCGGAGGCGGTTCAAGGCCGGGGCGGAGCGGGATCTGGGCGGAACGCGAAACGGAAAGGGCGGTTTCGACCTCGGCGGAGAGAAGGTAGTCGATGAGTAGCAGGGCATTCTCGGGGTTTGGTCCGTCCTTGATTTTCACGAGGGTGTTCGGCAGCAGGAGCAACTCGTCCTCGGTGTAGACGATTCGCACCGGCTTGCCATCGTTGATGGCGCCGACGGCGTCGTCGGTGTCGGTGAAGCAGAAGGCGAGTTCCCCGTTGGCCGCCGCATCGCGGGATTGCGCGTTTCCCGCGACCATGACGGAGTTTTCAAGGATGCCGCGCCACAGGGCGAGGGCCTCGTCCGGTCCCAACTGGGCATAGTGCACGGCAAAGTGCGTGTTGGTTGTCCCGAACAGCGGCTTGCCAAAGGCGGCGCGCCCCTTCCACCTGGGATCGGCGAGGTCGGTCACGCGAAGCGGCTGCTCCGCCTCGGGGGGAAGGAGGTTCGTGTTTGTCATGAGGACGCGCGCGCGCGCGGCGAAGCCAACCCAATGGCCGTCGGGATCCTTGAACGCGTCGGGAATTCCCGCCGCATTGGGGACGCTATAGGGCTCGGTCAGCCCCTCGCGCTTCAGTTGGATGGAACGGACGATCTCATTGTTCCAGAAGACGTCGGCCTGGGGCCGTTGGCGCTCGGCAATGAGCCGGTTTACGAGCCCCACGGTCTTCACCGCCTCGGTGTCATAGACCGCGCGCACGCGGATGCCGGTTTCGGCTTCAAAGGCCTTGAGGATGGGCTCGGAGAACTCGCGATCGAGGGAGGCGTAGATCACGACTTCCCCCGGTGCCCGGCCGTCCGTCGAGGACGGAGATTCGCAGGCCGTCGCGAGGACGACGGCCGTCAGCAGGGCGAGCGCTCCGAGGTGCCTCCTCAAGTCATGGCTCATCATCTCTTCGCCTTTTCGAGTGCCTTGCGCACCAATCCGGGGATTTCGCTTGGAAGCTCGGCGGTGGCCACCCCTTGGGACGCGAGGAACTCCAGCTTCTGCTGGGCCGTGCCCTCGCCCCCGCTGATGATGGCGCCGGCGTGCCCCATGCGCTTGCCTGGGGGAGCCGTCTTGCCGGCGATGAAGCCGATGACGGGCTTGGACATGTGCTCGCGGGCAAAAACGCCCCCCTCCTGCTCGTCGGTGCCGCCAATCTCGCCGATCATGACGATGGCATCGGTATCGGGGTCCTCCTCGAACAGCGAGAGGATGTCCTTGAAGGTCATGCCGATGATGGGGTCGCCGCCGATGCCCACGCACGTGCTCTGCCCGAGTTCCGCCTGCGTGAGTTCGTTGACAACCTCATAGGTCAGCGTGCCCGAGCGGCTGATCAGCCCCACGCGCCCGGGCTTGTGAATGTGCGCCGGCATGATGCCGGCCTTGGCAATGCCGGGAGAGATGACGCCGGGGCAATTGGGTCCGACCACGGGGACGCCGGCGCGGCGGGCCTCGTGATAGACCTTCATCATTTGGAGGGTTGGGATGCCCTCGGTGATGATGAT
Organism: uncultured Candidatus Sumerlaeota bacterium; assembly: GCA_964440195.1. Lineage (GTDB taxonomy): Bacteria > Sumerlaeota > Sumerlaeia > SLMS01 > JAHLLQ01 > CAYTRP01. The sequence goes on along the minus strand of CAYTRP010000414.1, from coordinate 781 downwards.
GACCACGCGCATGCCCGCCTCGATGGATTCGAGGGCGGCGTCGGTCGCAAAGGCCGGCGGAACGTAGATGATGCTCGAATTCGCGCCGGTTTCCCGGGCGGCGTCCACGACGGTGTTGAAGACGGGGACGGATCCCAGCGTGGTTTGCCCCGCCTTGCCCGGAGTGACGCCGGCGACGACCTTGGTGCCGTAATCCAGCATTAGCTGGCCGTGGAATTGCCCCTCGCGGCCGGTGATTCCCTGAATCAGCAGCCGTGTTTCCTTATCGATGAGGATCGCCATGGTTGGGCGGACATGTCCTTTCCTGCGCGAATGAAGGCATGTTGCTTTGCCGGGGGGATTGGAGCGTCGCAGGATGGGCGGAATCAAGGAGAAGAGCCCCCGGGGTCCCATCGCCTCACGGAAAACTGATCCCTCCCGGAAAGCGAAGGACACACCCCTGGCTCATCGTCCCGTTGGTGGGGTCGTATCGATTGTAGATGCTCCACCGCGAACGGACCAGAATGCTCCCATCGTCATTGTACACGCGATGCGATTTGGAAGGCCCCACGCTAAAGAGAGTGTATGCGGTTGGGATGAGCCTGGGGTCCGTCGTGTTGATGTCCGGGGCCGTTCCCAGAAGCGTCCCGTTGCCATCGACTGTCACCCGGACCGCCCTTGTGCCGGTCCCCTCGTCGTTCCAGCGAACGCCCTGGCCGTCGTAGCCCCAGCCGAGCCGCTCGTAAAAGAGCCATGTCTTCCCCTGGAGCGCGAATACGGCCAGGGGAACGCGCCCCAGGGG
>CAYTRP010000413.1:0-3551 GCA_964440195.1 uncultured Candidatus Sumerlaeota bacterium | reverse complement strand
GGTCACCTCTCCCGAGGCCACGAGCACATCGCCCCCAAGATCGATCGTGTCCGCGGGGGCGATCTGGCTCTCCGCCTCGGAAACCAGCATCACCGGCAGCCGGTACACGGCACCCGTGTCGAATGCCACGCGGTAGATGCCGGCCGCATGGGTCTCGGTGAGGTATGCGGTGCTGAAGCCATCGAAGGAGAAGTTCACGGTCGCGCCTCCCGGTGTCGTGACCACCGCCGAGGTCGCGTCGCGCGGCGGGACAATGGCGATGGACGACCCGGTCTCGTAGACGGGACGGAAGGTTCCCGAGCCCGAGCGCACGGTGTACTCGAGCAGGTTGGCCATGAAGATCGGGAACGAGACGTCCAGGGGCCAGTAGGACTTGAAGATGTCGAAGCCAATCACGATCACCCGTGTCGCGTCGGTCTCGTACAACGCGATCAGGCTGGATTCCACGGACTCGACAAGGGGGATGGCGGACGCGGGTTCGGCAAAGCGGAGCGATTGGCCAATGAGGACGTTGTCGAAGTTCGCGAAGCGCATCAGCGGATGGACGCGGTTCCAGTCGATGATCGCGGGGTTGACCAAGGGTTCCCCCGAGGTGGCAAACCCCGGAATCGGCGGCAGGGTGTTCAGGAAGACATAGTTGCCGGGAACCAACTCGGCCGGCGCGTTCCCATCGAAGATGGTCAGGTCGAAATCGCCACGGGGGCGGTATTCCGCCGGGCTCATCACGCTGACGCGCGTGCGTGGATCGGCATTGAAGAACCTTTCGAGGAAGACGTTTCCCGTCGTCACCAGCAGGACATCGATCTCCGTCGGGGGAGTGAGCAGCACCTGGACCCGATCGTCCACGCGAAGGGCATCATTGGTCTCCAGTGTGAGGGTCGCGAGGCCGTCGAACGTTTCGGCCATGGCAAAGGACACCCCGGCCGTCCCCGCCGCCGGTATGGTGAGTGCCTTGATGTCCACCACCTCGCCCTCGACCTCCAGCTCGACGAACGTGGACTTCGCCTCGGTGGAGGAATTGACCACCGAGGCGAAGATCTCGTACTCCGTCGTGTCGGCGTACGACTCGCGCACATCGACGGCCGAGAATCCGAGGTTGTCGACCGTGCTCCCCACGTTGACATACTCGACGTTGGGGATGTCGCGCAGGACCGAGGAATCGGCGATGACGCCGTCGGAGACGAGCAGGGTCCGGGCGTTCTCGCGGGGAACGCGGAAGCCCTGGCCGCTCTCGACCGTCGTGATTCCTTGCAGGATTAGCCCCGCCTCGGCCAGCGACGTCTCCACATCGCGGGATTCGATGCCGTTGATGGCGCCGCGCAGCGTCGCGCGGTCGCTCGTCAACGTCTGGATGATGCTGGTGCGGTCGCTGAAGCCCACGACGATGGCCTCGTCGCGCGCGGTGAGGGAATCGACGGCGCGCAGGGCGGCCTCCTTGGCGAGGTCCAGCCGCGTGCGCCCCCCCGCCTCCAACGCCTGCATCGACGCGGATTGGTCGATCAGGACGATGAGGGTCGTCCCGCCCGCCATCTCCAGCTTCATCACGGGTCGCATGAATGCGAGGATCAACAGCAGCAGGAAGAGGAGCTGGAGCCACATGAGGAGGTTGTTGCGCAGCTTCTGGAAGGGCGCATTGGCCACGAGGTCCTGCACGGAGCGGCGCCACAGCAGCGTCGAGGGCATGACCACGCGCCGCCGCTTGAGCTTGAGCAGGTACATGACCACGATCACGGGGAGGAGCAGCGACAGCCCCCAGAGGATCGGCCAGAAGAAGGGGTTCGGCATGAAGTTCATCGCAGCAATCCCTGGCGCCGCAGGTGGGACAGCAGGAGCACGTCGATGGGCACGTCGGTCGTCGCCGCGAGATACGTCATCCCGTGCGACGTCACCCAGTCGCGCAGTCCCCCGCAGAACGCCTCCACCGTGCGACGGTACTGCTTGAGCATCATCTCGTTGGCGGTGACTTCCTGCCGCTCGCCGGTTTCGGCGTCCACCAACTCGAGGTGCCCGACCTGCGTCGGGCTCTTTTCCTCGGGGCTCAGCACCTGGATCACGTACACCTCGTGTCCGCGCAGGAAGAACTGCTTGAGCGCGTCCTCGTAGCCCCGCTCGTCGAGGAAGTCGCTGATGACAACCGCGATGCCCGGTTGGCGCTGCTGAATCGCAAAGTCCCGGCAGGACTCGACCAGGTTTGTCCCGCGCCCGGGCTTGAGCCCCATCAGGTAGGACAAGACCTTGGCCAGTTGGGCCTTTCCGCGCGCGGGGCGAAAGGACGACTCCACGCCCTCCTTCATGTCCACGACGCCCACCTTGTCCTGATTCACGAGCGCCACATAGGCAAGCGCCGCCGCCAGCTTGCGCGCGAACTCGAACTTGGTGCCGGGCTTGCCGAAGTTCATGGACTCCGACGTGTCGACGAGCACGTAGAAGGCGAGGTCCTCCTCCTCGAGGAAGAGCTTGAGGTAAAGGCGGTCGAGCCGGCCAAAGACGTTCCAGTCGAGGAACCGCGTGTCGTCGCCCGGCACGTACTCGCGGTAGTCGGCGAATTCCATGGACTGGCCCTTCTTGCGCGAGCGCCGCTCCCCCTTGGTGCGCCCACGGAAGACCTTGCGCGTGAGAACCTCAAGCTGGTCGAGCCTGGCGATCAGTTCCGGTTCGAGGAGTGTCTTGAGGTCAGTGGGGGGCATGGGTCTGCTTGGTCGTGTCCATCTTCGATTGTTTGCCCTCAATTCGCGAAGCCGAATCACAAGTGTCATCGGGCGCGACCCTGACGAGCTTGGAAAGCAGGTGCCGGTTGAGCATGCCGAGGTCGAAGGACTTTCGCAGGCGACGCGAAATTGCCTCGGGTGACATGTCAACCGCCGTGCTGGAGTTTTCTAAGTGCATCGACGTCCACCTTGTCCTTCTCGCGCTGGCTCTTCGACTTCATCTGGATCAGACCATCCTTTGACAACACCCACACCAGACCCTGCTCGGACATGAATCGCTCTCGTTCCTTCCACAGTTGACTGTCCTCGGCAACGGGCAACAAGTCAACCACCAGCCAGTCGGTCTCAACTATCTTGGTCATGCGGTAAAATTCCACGCCCTGCGATGGAAGTGGAATCCACCCATTATCAATAATGAACCCACACTCTCGAAGTGCCTCCTTCACAGGTTCGAGCTTGTGCTTGAGGATGATCAAGTCGATGTCCTCGGTCGAGCGCGCGTGTCCCTGAATGGCCACCGCAAGGCCGCCACAAAGGGCGTATTCAGCCTTTTGCTTCTCCAGTGCGAGGAAGATCGCAGGAAGTTCCTCCAGTATGTTGATGTAGGATTTCATGGGATCCCCCCTTTCAGGGTCGTGCCTCACGCCGCCACGCCGGCTTCGCGCGGCACCTTGTCGAGCAGGTCCTTGACGACCATGTCGGTGGTGATGCCCTCGGCCTCGCCCTCGAAGTTGAGGATCAGGCGGTGGCGCAGCGTCGCCAGGGCGACGCCGGCGATGTCGGCGAAGGCCACGTTGTAGCGCTCGGCACGCAGCGCCTTGATCTTGCCCGCGACGATGAGGC
>CAYTRP010000412.1:0-3568 GCA_964440195.1 uncultured Candidatus Sumerlaeota bacterium | reverse complement strand
GCGGCGGGCGCGGCAGTGGCACCACTCAAAGCGACCATGTTGGCGGGGGTGGCGGCGCCGGTGGTTTTCTGGCGGGCGTCCTGGGCGGTCTCGCCCCATGGGATAGACTCACCGTCACGGTCGGCGCTGGCGGCGCCGGTTCGACCAATCCCGATGACAAGGGAGGAGATGGAAACCATTCCGGCATTGGCGCCCTGGTGAGCGCCACGGGCGGCGGCGGAGGCGGCAGCAGCAACAGCACCGTCGGCAATCCCGGCGGCTCCGGCGGTGGCGCCGGCGCCGGCGACGCGAACCCCGATGGCGGCGGCGATGGCGATGCCGGCCAAGGCAACAGAGGCGGCGGCAGCGCTGTGTCCTCTCCCACCGTCCGCCGCGCCACGGGTGGCGGCGGAGGTGCCGGGGCCCCGGGCGGCGACGCCTTCCATACCGGAAGCGAGGCTTCCCCCTTCGGCCGTGGTGGAGCGGGTGGAGCCGGGCTCGCCAGCGACATCACGGGTGAATCGGTCATGTACGCCGGCGGCGGCGGCGGAACCACCGGCAGCGTCGGAGGCGCGGGCGCGGGTGGCGCGGGTGGCGGTGGAGCCGGCAATAGCGGCACGGGCGCCGGCAATCCCGGTGGCGCCGGCGCCGCGAACACGGGCGGCGGTGGCGGCGGTGCCCGCGATGCCAGCGGCGGCGGCGGTGGCTCCGGCATCGTGGTGATCCGGTACCCGTACGCGGCCATTGTTCATCCAAAGGAGCAGTGGGCCATTTACTGATCGTATTGCCGGCACGTTCCGATGTGCCGGCAATACGGTGGTTTTCCAGTGCGGGGCTGTAATCTCATTGCCGGGGGAGCGATTGCACGCGGGACTCCAGCCTGCTCATGCGCGATTGCAGGTCGCGCGTGCGGTTGTCGATGCGGCTGAACGAAGTATTCAGCCGCGATTCGATCCGGTTCAGGCGCGACTCGGCTTCGCGGCGGTTGGCTTCGGCGCTCGCGAGCCGTTGCGCCAGTTGGCTGTTTTGCATGTCCGATCCGGTGAGGGGCGTGGAGCCCACCTGCCGCTTGAAGTTCCCCACCAGCGTTTCCATCCGCGATTCCAACAGGTCTGCGACAATGTACCCAAGCGATTCCCAGGCTGCGATTGGAGCCACGCCTTGTCGGCTTGGCCGGACAACTCGCGGGTATCTTGTTCACTATTCGTGATAATAGGCCCATCGACCAAGGCGTTCAAATGGCTGGTCGCGCGGATAGTTCTGCAGAGGATAGTAGTAGAACATGTCGAAGCCCATTCCATATCCAGCCGGCACTTCAATCACCCATGGATTCCCCGCGTAGAACGGGGATGGCGGGCCGATGATGTAGCGATAATCCTTGTAGTTCCCCATCCCGGTTGTTGGGAGTTCTGGCAAGTAGAGTGGGACGAGGTCGTCAAGAGTTCCTGGATACTTGTGATGATCGACGTGATAGGCTTCGATTGCCTCGACGAGTGGAGTCAGCCGCTCGCCGAGAGCGTGGAACGCTTCTTGGCGAGGCGATCCAAAGACCGCGTGTCGAGTCATCAATCCGCCAAAAAAATAAGTCAGGACGACGAACAACACGAATAGTGCGGGCCATCTCAAACGGCGAAAGAAAGTGAGAAAGATTGTGATTGGAATCGCGAGGCAGCTAAAGATGAGCAGGCCCACTTCGACCAGCACGAACGGGAACAAGCCGAAGAATGGGTCGGGGCCGCCTTCCGGTGAGACATCGATCTCCATTGCACGATGATCGATCCAGCCGAAGCAGAGCGACAATGCCAAGACAAGGGGCAGGACCCAAAAGAGGTGCCTCATCGCCTTCGCTTTCGTATCCATGATCCCACGCTTGGAGGTTGCCCGCTCCGGAGAGGAGCCCAAAGCCGTTGAGTCAGATGTCGAGCCCGCCAAGTTGTCCCTCCTCCGATGACTGAATCACTTGTCACTCGTGAATCTCCACCTAATCGCTGCTCCGGTGGATCTCAACGATTAAGCAGTCGCATACTTGTCAGGCGCATCAATCTGATGAGGAGGACATACCTTGGCTCAAGTCGAAGCTGATTCCAATCCGGGTCAGGCTTCCTTCCTCGGGGATAGCCATCGGGGGATTGCCGCCCAGGAGCAGGCTCGACAGAATGAGTGTCGCGATGATCAATGTGGTTCGCGTCGGCATCTGTGTTCCTCCAAGGCTGGAGACCTCTTGTCTCCGCACTCGATTTAGAATTGAGGCACTGGGGAGTCCAGTCAATTGAAGTTGAATGTTGTAACTTCCGATTCGGTCACCAGTTGGCAATTGCCCCCCGAGCGTAGCCCCGCCAGTCTGAAACCATCCAATCAGGAGCGCCCTTTCATGCAATACCGCACACTCGGCCCGCGCGGGCCCAGGGTTTCCACCATCGGATTCGGCGCGTGGGCCATTGGGGGAATGAACTGGGGCCCCACTGATGACGCCGTCAGCAAGCGCGCGCTGCACGAGGCGCTGGACAACGGCGTCACGCTCATCGACACGGCGGACAACTATGGCTTTGGCCATTCGGAGGAACTGGTCGCCCAGGTGCTCAAAGAGCGCGGCGGGAAGGGAAACGTCGTTGTCGCGACAAAAGCCGCCAACGATTTCTACAACGCAAAGGCGGGCGACGACGGCGGCTATGGCCCCATCAAGCCCAACACGGACCGGGACTATATCATCTTCGCCTGCGAGCAGAGCCTGAAACGCCTCGGCGTGGATTGCGTCGATATTCTTCAACTGCACAGCCCGCCGACGGAGTTGCTCACGCGCGACGATCCTTGGGAGGCATTGGCCATTCTGAAAGAACAGGGAAAAATCCGCCACGCCGGATGGAGTGTCACCTCCTTCAAGGAGACGGAGCAATCGTTCCTGCTCGACGCGCATTGCGAACTGCTCGACACGATCCAGGTGCGCTACAACGTGTTGGAACGCGCGGCGGCGGAGGTGCTCTTTCCCAAGGCCCTGCAACATGGCATCGGCGTCATCGTGCGCATCCCGATTTTGTTCGGGTTGTTGACCGGCAAGTTCACGCGCCAATCGACCTTTGGCGAGGACGACCACCGGCGGTTCAACCTCTCGGCGGAAAAGCTCGACGAATATCTCACGCGCTTCGAGGCGTTGCAGGATTCCGTTTACAATCAGTTTCCCGACCAGTCGAAGACACAGGTCAGCCTGCGCTTTTGCCTCAGTCATCCCGCGTGCCACACGGCCATCCCCGGCGGCAAGACGCCGGAGCAGGTGCGCGACAACTGCGCGGCGAGCGATCTGGGGCCGCTGCCGGAAGGGATTCTGTCGGAGATTTTAGGTTGCTAAACGTCCACTCGTAATCGCAGCATCCAGTCAATTGTGTCACAAGACTGGTTTCCCTCGCCGTTCCGCAAGGGAAGCCGCCCCCCACTTTAATTGAGGAGCGCGAACATGCGGAACTTGTGCGCCGGTCTTCCGGCATTGATGATGGCGTTTTTTCTTGCGGGGCAGGTCCCCGCCGAACCGCTCGGCACGGCGTTCACCTACCAGGGGCGGCTGGCGCAGGCGGGCGAGGCGGTGGCGGGTCCCGTG
>CAYTRP010000411.1:0-3585 GCA_964440195.1 uncultured Candidatus Sumerlaeota bacterium | reverse complement strand
AGTAGGTTGGATCGGGGTCGCCATCTTCAGTGAGCGTATAGTCGGCGCGGTATCTTTTGCCTTCATAGGTGACGAGGCCGGACTTCCGGGGAGTGGTGAAATTGCCGGCAGCGACGCCAACGCCCGATGTCGCCGAGTGCGACGCGATATAGAAGTTCGCGCCGGGCTGGTGGTCATCGATGCTGAACCAGCCGCTGAGGGTGAAATTGCCATGAGTGCATATTCCGCTGTGCGCTCGGTTGCCGCGGACCCGCAGGCCGTTCTTGGCGCAATAGATGCCGTTGACGCTCTCCAGGTACCAGCCCCGCGCATCCCCCCACAGCTCCGGGTTCTCCGGCTTGTCCTCGGGGGCCCATGCGTCGATCAGGACGCCGGAGCCGTTGAAGTGGTTGAACGTGCTGTTCCTCACGGTGGCGGATGCCCTGAGCCAGATGCCGTTGGCGTTCCCGCGCACCGAAGGGTAATTCGGACCTTGGCACATGATGCCTTCGAACACCGATCCCCGGGCTCCCGAGAGCCCGAGGGATGCCGCTTCCTCGGGGTCGATCGCCGTGCCGTTGCCGGTGTAGTAGTCGTTGACGACGATGGCGGAAACGCCGGGCGGGAAGAGGAATCTCGTGCCCGATTCGCCTACCGCATTAATTCCGAGGAAACGGACAACCGTGTTCAACTCGATCGTCTGGTCGAAGCGATAAGTGGGGTCGGGAAACCAGATCGCCGGCCCGCGCTTGTAGGGTGCCTCACCCCAGACCAGCGTGTCGAGCGCCTTGCGCAGCTTGGCGAAATCGTCGGAAGCGCCGGCCGTCGAGTTGAAGGCCCGAAAGTTGTAGATCCCATCGTCGCCGGGCAGGACATGGAGCTTGAGCCCGGCGGCGGTCGTCAGATGGTGATCGACGGCATCTGAGGTGGCTACCATATACCGGAAGCCCTCCTTCAACGTGATGACGACATTGCCTGGCTCGTAGAAGCCGTAGCCGCGCGTCTTGTCCGCCAGCATGTCCGGGAGCGACTGGAACCCGGACAGGAACTGCAAGTTCTTGTCATGGTCGGTGGCGCCGAGCGCAGGGCCGGCCCCCTTCAGCCTTGGCATTGTCATGATGGCAGCCTTCCGAGGAGGTAGGTGTAGATCTGCGCCATGAGCTCGGGGCTGATCTCGGCGCGGTTGGCGGGCTTGTAGGCCAGGGCGGCGTAGGTCCGCCCCTGGGGCTGGACCCCGAAGGGAGCATCGATGCGCAGGCGGGCGTTGGCGATGGCCTCGGTTCCGGTCCAGGCGTTGGCCGCCGTGATCACCAGCGCATTTTTGACCCACATCTTCTGGGTGCCGATGCCGAGATAGCCCGCCACCACCACGTCCGTGTTCGCCGGCAGCGTGTTGTTGGTGCCGGTCTGGGCGTAGGTCTGGCCGGTGACGCTGCTGCGGGTCTGGATTGCGGCGCGGGCGACGTCCGGGCGGGCGCCGATGAGCATGTACTCCACCGTGGAGTTGTCACCTACGGAGACCATGGGGCATATCCCGGCGCCGGTCGTGGCCAGGCTCCGGCAGGCCGCAAAGATGTGCCAGCCGGTCTCGAGCGCGCCAAGGGGGACGCTCTGCAGGCCCTTGCTGCCGATCCCGTCCCACTCGATGCAGACGGCGCCGCCCTCCTCCCGGCGCCGGGGGCGGCCGGTGCTGGCGTTGATCGCCCGCGCGTAGATCGGCGGCGTGAAGCTGCCCGCGGTCATGGCGACGGTGCCGATCGGGTGCTGGTTGGCGTTGGCGGGGGTGAGGCCCGCGGTGCCGGCATGCTCCTGGAACATCGCGTCGGCCCGCGCATCGAGGCAGGCCCCCGCCGAGCCCGCGGCGGCGAAGAGGGCCGCGGGCGACCAGGCCTCGGCCCTGGCGACGGTGAGGGTGATCGCCAGATCGCCGTGGCCCGCGCCGTTGCTGGCCCGCACCACCACGGTCACGCCATCCAGGGGGCCGCTCGCGTCCGTGTCGATGCCGAGCACCCCCGTCGCCGGGTCGATCGAGACGTAGCCGCCCCCCTGGCCAACGAAGACGCCATCGTCGAGAACCCCTGCCACAAACGGACCACCGCCTCCGCCGCCCTCCATGAGCCCGTAGGAAACGCCGGCCTTGGCCGGGTCGCCGGGCACGCTGAACCGTGCCGCCGCGTCGAAGGTCCGGACCCCGCTTGCCTCGTTCTCGTTCCAGGCGTGTGGACCGGCGTCCGGGATGGGGGCCCCGATGAGCGGGAGGACGGGGACGCTGGACTCCAGCGTGTCCGATCCCGCGGAGTTCGTGGCGGTGACCCGCACGGAGAGCACTCCGACGGCGCCTGCGACGTGGCTGGCTCCCGTTGCTCCGGCGATCGCCGCGCCGTCCCGCAGCCACTGGTAAGTCAACTCCGGCGCAGGGTTGCCGACGGCCGTGATGGCTGCCTCGAAGGTGCTTCCGACCGGGCCTGACTGGGGAGCGATGGAGACATTGGTAATGGTCGGGGCGACGAACGCCGGTTCGACCCGAACGGTCCCGCTCTCCCCGCTGTGCTCGCCTTCCGAGTTGGTGGCGACGACGCGGACACGAAGAGTGCCTGCGCCCGTGGCCGTGTAGCTTGCGCCGGTTGCGGCCGCGATCACCTGATCATTGAGAATCCACGCGAATTTCAAGTCCGGTTCAGGGAGGCCGGATACGATGGCCGTCGCATTGAACGTGTCGCCGACCCGGCCCGAGCCGGGGAGGAGACTGACGGAGTCCACGCGCGCGGCTGCGTAGGCGGGGCTGATCCAGACGCCCGCACTCTCGCGGCTGTCGGACCCTGCGACACTGGTCGCGGTGGCCCGGACCGTGATGTGCCCCACCGTTCCCGGCGCATGGCTGACGCCCGTGGCGCCGGCGATGGCCGTACCATCATGAAACCATTGATAGCGCAGCTCGGGCGCGGGCGAGCCGACGGCTTCAGCGAAGGCCGTAAACGTTTCGCCGACTCGCCCGCCACTCGGAAGAATTCCTACCGCAGTCACCTTCGGCGCGACCTCGACCGTCCCCAGCGAGACGGCATCGCTGTTGCGGCTGCCCGACCCTTCGGTGTTTCTGCCCGTGACGCGGACGCCGAGTTCGCCCGGGCTGACGGCGGTGTAGGTCGCTGCCGTTGCCCCGCAGATGGCGACGCCATCCAGCATCCACTGAAAGGAAAGTTCCGGCGCGGGGACACCGGTCGCCTCCACCAGGGCAGCAAAGCGATCGCCGATCATGCCAGATCCCGGCACGATGCGGGCTTCGGATACAACCGGGGCCGCCAGCGCGGGGCTGACCTGCACGGCCGCGCTTTCGCGGCGGTCCGAGCCGAAGTCACCGGTGGCCGTGACGAGAACCGTCAGCTGCCCTGCCGCGGACGCGATATGCCCCGCCTCCGTCGCCCCGATGATGTCTGCGTCATCGAGCTTCCACTGATAGGAGATTTTCAGCGGAGGGAACTCGCTGGCCGTGACCGATGCGAGAAACAGGGTTCCGCCGGGCCCGGACGCCGGGGAGACCTGCACGTTCGAGATGACTGGTGGAAAATCCTTAGGCATTCCATCCTTCCAGGAGCATCGCCCCTGGAG
>CAYTRP010000410.1:0-3592 GCA_964440195.1 uncultured Candidatus Sumerlaeota bacterium | reverse complement strand
TTTGCGGGGTGATTCGCGGACGGGTGCGCCTGCCGGTTGCCAAGGCCATCGGGATTGCCCTGGTCATCATGGGGGTTTCGGGGCTTCTGGCGCTTCCGGGGGCCGACAACCTCGAGATCGAGGATCGCCGCGCCAACTTCGAACGCGCCGGCGTCGTCGGCACATTCCTCGTCGAGTATGAAGGACTCGGGCTGAACTTCAATCTTGGGCCGCTTGGCACCGGACTGACCTTGGGCGGGTTGATTTTGGTCGGGTTGGTGCTCGTCCTCGAGGTCGGTCCCGTTGACCTGATCGCGCGCGGTGCGCGGCGCGTGGTCCCCCGCCGGAGCATCGTCCTTCCGAATGCGTTGCCCTCCGACCTCGCCCGTCTGGCGGAAGAAGACGAGGCCGCGGCCCGCGCCGCCGAAGAAGGTTCTCATCGCGTCGTCCCCGCCCGGCGAACGCGTCGCAGGTGGTTCGCGTGGCCGTCCTGGTTGTCGCTGCGCGGCACCGGTCCGGCGGGTGGACGATCAGTCCTGCTGACGGAACTCGATGAAGCCGCCTGGGAAGAACCGGCGGATTCCGACGTGGCCGCCGTGGCCCGTGCGCTGGAAGCCCACGAGTGGGAGTCCCGCACCCGCAGCCGCATTCGCTACATCAATGAACGCTATGCCGCCGGCCGCGACACGGCCCTGCCGGAAGTCGAAGAAGACACCGCCGATGAGGAAACACCCATTGAGGGGGCATTGGAGGAAGAGGACGAGCCGATTGCCGCTCCCGCCGCCCTCAAGGCGGACGACATCATTTTTCGCGATCACACGAGTCTCCTGCCGGTCACGACCGGCAACCCGGCGAACCTGAAGAAGGAAGCGGTCATGAGCGAGGGGTTGTCCAGGCTGTTTCCCTCGCGTTGGCCAAAGGGCGCCAAGTCGGAGGAGGAACAGCGCGAGGCGGATGAAGCGCGCGAATTGCGCCGTGCCACGGGACGCCTGGCCCTCAAGGCCGGGGAATCCGAGGCCGACGAATCGCAGGAGGATCCCCTCTTCAACGAAGGCGTCGACACGCGCCCCCGTGGCCCCCTGGCGCCCGAGGAGCAGACGGATCTCTTCGAGCAGCGCCCGGACTATGAACTGCCTCCCGTCGAGTTGCTCAATGACCCCCCCGTCGTGGACGCGCGCATGACCCGCGAGGAAATGCTCGAGATGAGCGACATGCTTATCCAGACGCTCGCGGATTTCGGCGTCGAGGGCAAGGTGACCGAGGTGCACCAGGGACCCGTGGTGACGCGCTTCGAGTTCCGCCCCGCGGCGGGCATCAAGGTCAGCCGCATTGTTGGCCTTGAGAACGACATTGCCATGAGCATGAAGGCGTTGAGCGTGCGCATCATGGCGCCCATTCCGGGCAAGGCCGCCGTGGGCATCGAGGTCCCGAACAAGAAGCGGCAGGGCGTTTACCTGAAGGAACTGATCTCCTGCTCCGAGTTTTGGGAGCAGTCGGGGCCGCTTTCCTTCGCCCTCGGAAAGACCATCGAGGGCTCGCCGTACTTCGCGGACCTCGCGAAGATGCCCCACCTGCTGATTGCCGGCGCCACGGGCGCGGGCAAGTCCGTGTGCCTCAACACGATCATCTGCTCGATACTCTACCGCATGTCGCCGGATCGCGTCCGGATGATCATGGTCGATCCCAAGCGCGTGGAACTCTCGGTTTACGCCGACATCCCGCACCTCATCTCCCCGGTCGTGTGCGACGCCAAGCGCGCGGCGAGCGCCCTCGAGTGGGCCGTGGAGCAGATGGAGGAGCGCTACAAGAAGCTGGTGGACCTCAATGTGCGCAACATCGAGGGCTACAATCGCATCGTCGAAACTCCGGGGGACCACCTCCACAAGGTCCGCCGCGGGCGCCACGGCTACATGCCGCACCTGATGGTGATTGTCGACGAGCTTGCCGACCTGATGATCGTGGCGCGCGCGGAGGTGGAGGAGTCGATCCAGCGGCTGGCGCAAATGGCGCGTGCCGTTGGCATTCATCTCATCCTGGCGACGCAACGCCCCTCGGTGAATGTCATCACGGGCATCATCAAGGCGAACTTTCCGAGCCGCATCGCGTTTCAGGTTTCCCAAAAGGTGGACTCGCGCACGATCCTGGATTCCAACGGCGCCGAGACGCTGCTCGGCCGCGGCGACATGCTCTTTTCCAAGGGGGGCGCGGCCAAGCCCACGCGCATCCAGGGGTGCTTCGTCAGCGACGAGGAAGTCGAGCGAATCGCCGACTATTGCCGCCAGCAGTGGCCCGTTGACTATCTGATCGAGGAGTTCGAGCCCAAGCTCAGCGAGAAGGAACAGCGCGAACTCGCGCGCATGATGGGGGGCGAGGTGGGGAGCATGGATGACCTCGATGCCCAGGACCGCATGGTTCGCGGCACGAACAAGGCGATGGGGAAGGTGCACGCGGGGATGTTCATCCCCCACGACGGCGGGAGCGCCCGCGATGGCGACGACCGCATCGACGAGGCCCTCGTCCGCGCCGCCGCCCGCATCGTGCTGGAGAGCCGTTCGGCGTCCGTCTCGCTCTTGCAGCGCCGGCTCAAGACCGGCTATGCGCGGGCGGGCCGCCTCATGGACATGCTCCACGAGATGGGCCTGGTCGGAAAGTTCAACAGCAGCAAGCCCCGCGACATCCTCGTCGATACCGAGGTCGCACTGGAGGAACTGGACCGGCTCGAGACCTCGCTGTCCGCCGGTGGGCGTTCCGCCCAGGTGGATCACGACAGCGACGCGGAATGGGCCGACGAGGAAGAATACGACAGCGTCACCAACGAGCAGGACTGACCATCGTCCGCTTCGTCAGCCCTTGCGCCTCATCATCGCGAGGAAAAACCCGTCGGTTCCCTCGCGATGGGGGAGGAGCGTCACCGCGCCCTCGCGGGTGGGCTTGATGCCGAGTTCCGCCGCGAGGGAGGGGGGCTCGGCGGCGAATTCCTTGTGCGCCTTGAGAAAAGAGCGAATCTGGCCGGAGTTCTCGTCGGCAAGCACGCTGCAGGTGATGTAGGCGAGCAGCCCGCCCGGCTTCACGGCCTCGCACCATTCCTCCAGCAGGCCCTGCTGGAGCTTGACCTTTTCGCGCAACCCGTCGCGCATCGTGCGCCACTTGAGGTCGGGGCTTCGTCGCCAGGTGCCTGCGCCCGTGCACGGAACATCAAGCACCACGAGATCCGCCGAGCCGGCGCGCACCTCCTCGCGCTTCGAAAACGTGACGATGCACGTCGCGCCGGCGCGCTTGGCCCGCGGCGGGAGGCTCGCGAGACGCCCGGGAGAGACATCGCCCGCCAGCACGCGCCCCTTGTTCTTCATGTTCGCCGCCATGTGAAGCGCTTTGCCGCCACCCCCCGCACAGGCATCCACCACTGTCCAGCCGGGTTGGGTGCCGAGCAGGTGGGTGACCACCTGCGACCCCTCGTCCTGAAATTCAAACAACCCATCGTGAGCCCCTGGCAGATCACCGAGGCGCACGCGACCCGGTGCCGTCAGGCAATCGGGTGCGAGCCTGGCCGCCTGCAAAACAATGCCAGCCGCTTTCGCCTGTGCCTGGAAATCCTCGCGGGTGACCTTGAGCC
>CAYTRP010000409.1:2195-3606 GCA_964440195.1 uncultured Candidatus Sumerlaeota bacterium | reverse complement strand
TGAGCCGGGGGAGACTGAAATTGGGGGTGTACCTGGGTTGACGCCTGGGACGGTGTCGAGTTGTCGCCGCTGACCAGGAACTCGCTCTTTGCGAGGCTGCCGATCAGGTTGGTGGCGTCGTTTCCCTTTAGGACCTCGAAGATCGAATCGAGCTTCGAGACCAGAAGGATGTCGCTGACGCTCTTGGAGGGGGAGGCGAGGCTGAGGCGGGCGCGGTTCTTGTTCGAGGAGACCTTCATGCCCACCAAGGCGCCGAGGCCGGCGCTGTCGATGAACTCAACGCGTCCCAAGTCCAGGATCACTTGCGAAACGGGAGGGGCAATCCGGGGGACGATGGCGGCCTTGAGGCGGTCGCACTCGTCCAGCACGACCCTGCCGCTCAATTGGACGAGCATCTTGTCCTTGTTGTGGTAGAGCCGGATATCCATGGGAACTCCCGCAATCCCCCCTGAAGGGTTGGCTTGTCGGATCGACAGCGTCAAAATGCCCGCTACCCGCTAGTTTCGCGAGGCGGCGGGCGCAAGGATTTGTGAGGCCGACAGGTTTGGGGGCTCAAGGAGTAAGAAGCCCGGGGGAATCCGCGGCGGTACCCACCGAGGCGACCCCGGAGCCCTGCTCCATGGCGGCGAGGCGCTCGTTGAACTGGGCTTCGGTCATCTGGAACCGGGGGTTCTTCAGCCGGCTCATCGCATGGACCACCATGCGCGCGGTGACCTCGATGTTGGGTTGCCCGGTCACGCCCGTGATCTGGAACGAGTCGATCGAGTAGAGGCGGCGCGAATGGGTGATGGCGTGGGCAAAGGCCATGACGGCCGCGTTTGTCCCACGGACCTCGATCTCGATGGGGGTCGAAGTCCCGACAACCTCACCGGTCGGGCCGACGGGCTGCATGCCAAAGCCCATGCCGAACCCCATCCCAAAGCCCATCATCATGCCGGGGTCCATCATGGGGTCGCCCATTCCGGGTCCCATCAGTCCGGGGTCCATCCCCCATGGATTCATGGCTCCCATTCCCGGCGCGCCCGTGGCCGGGGTGGTGGCGGCCGCAGCGGCGGTGGCCGGATCGATCCACTCAACCTCGACGGGCTCCCAGAACCTGACGCTGGAAACTTCCA
Source organism: uncultured Candidatus Sumerlaeota bacterium (assembly GCA_964440195.1). Lineage (GTDB taxonomy): Bacteria > Sumerlaeota > Sumerlaeia > SLMS01 > JAHLLQ01 > CAYTRP01. The sequence goes on along the minus strand of CAYTRP010000409.1, from coordinate 2,491 downwards.
CGAGGTTGGCTTCCCGGGCCATGGCGATCAAGTCCACCAAGGCGTCCAACTGCTTCAGCGCATCGAAGGCGACGACCTGCCACTTGATGTAGGTGATGTCCGACTTGCGGTACTGCTCGTTGTCGGTGTCGAGACGCAGCAGGTCCTCGAGGTGCGCGAAGTATTCCCGGTCGCTCGCGATGTTCAGCGATTCCTTCGGAAGCGCGGCCCTGATCAGGTTGATTCGGTTGATGGTGTGCATGACGGCCGCAAGGTTGCCGTAGTCGCGCCGCCGCCAGCATCCTGCGCGACTACGG
>CAYTRP010000409.1:0-2185 GCA_964440195.1 uncultured Candidatus Sumerlaeota bacterium | reverse complement strand
CGGCGGCGCGGCTGTTCACAAGCGTGTTGGGCGCTCCACCGGGCGCGAGTCCCTGGCGGCGGACTTGGTCGAGACCGATCCCGCGGAGTTCCGTGACATACTGCCCCTGGCGCTGGAAGCGCAGGTTGCTCCCCTGGCCGGTCTGCTTGATGATGGCGTCCGTCCCCTGGAGGCGGCGCACCAAGTCGGCAACGTCGACATTGCCGCGGCGAATCGCGTCGGGGAGCTGCCGCAGGATGTTCCACTGGTTCTCGCCGTCCATGAATGTGAGGCGGGTGTTTCCTCCGGCATCGCGCAGGCGCTCGAGATCGTTCAGCTTGCCGGCGAGGATACGCTTCTGGTCGGGCGTGAGGGGATCATACTCCTTTTCCGGGATTGCGGCGACGCCGGCCCCCCGGCCCGCCCCCATCATTCCTGGCCCACCCATTCCCCACGGCCCCATCATCCCCATGGCCCCCATGCCTGCGGCCGGATCCTCCCCCTCGCCGTAATAATCATACCCTTCCTCGCCCTCCACCGGCGCGGCTTTTTCCACGACGACGGGGATGGGGAAGCCCTCGGGTATCAGAAGGTTCGCGTCCCGGATGAAGTCGAGCATGCGCCGCTGGTAATCCCAAGTGCGCTGCTGGAAGCCGACGATCTCGGTCTCGGGAGGCGGCTGGCCGACGTTGTTGAGGTCGGCGACCGCGTTATTGTAGGCCTTGACGGATTCCTGGTGTTGATTGGCTTTGGGGGCGAACACCAAAAAATGCAGCCCGCCGATCAAGCCAAGGGCGACGGCGGAAACGCCGATGATTTTTTCGCGATTGCCGAACTTCATGTCCAATACCTCGCCACGGCCATTTTTCGAGCGGCTCCGGGAGTCAGTTGCGCCTCAAGCAGCCCGCCCGGTGGGCGGTTGTGTCAACCTGAATGCTCTTGCGCTCCCCTTGCCCGGGGAGCAGCAAGTCTAGCGAGTACAGGGCTATTCGCCGCCTCAAAACCCGATGGTACCCCCCCGCTTTCAAAGCGCCACCAATCATGCCCAAGCTGACGGTTGTTTCCGGCGAGGACAAAGGGAAGATCTTCAATCTGATCGACGACGCCTCGACACTGGGGCGCAGCGTCTCGAATTCCTGTCAGATCGTCGACCGCCGCCTGAGCCGGAACCACGCGCGGATATCCCTGCGGGCGGACGGCTACTTCCTCGAGGATCTCAAGAGCAAGAACGGCACCCAGCTCAACGGCGAGGAGGTGGAGATTCCCACCCGCATCGCCCATGGCGATCACATCCAGGTGGGGGACACCATCCTGCGGTTCGATGACGACGTTTCCCCGCAGTCGGGGGAGACGCCGTTGCCGGCACCGGGGCAGAAGCGGCGCCGGGAGTCCTCGACCGGCTACCGGTTGGTCGAGGAAAGGCAGTGGGGGGCCACGCGCAACGAGCTGCGGGCGGGCGTTTCCCCCTCCAGTTCGGTCAGCCTGGGGACGGATCTGGGCAGGCAGCTCAAGGACACGCACAAGCGCCTGGAGATCATCTACCAGGTCACCGAGGCCATCCGGTCCACCTTCAAGCTCGAGGATCTCCTCAGGCAGATCATGGAGATCATCACGGGCGTGTTCCATCCCGACAACGCCTACGTGCTGTTGCTGGATTCGCAAACGGGCCAGTTGGAACCCAAGGTGATCAAGATCCGCGACGGGGATCCCGCGGACTCGGAGGTGAGGATCTCCACCTCGATCGTCGATCGCTGCATCAGCGAGCGCATCTCGATGCTCGTGTCCGACGCGGCGCAGGACGACCGCTTCGCCACGAGCGAGTCGATCATCATCAACCGCATTCGCACGGCGATGGTCGCGCCGCTGATCTACAAGGAGGAGACCCTCGGCGTCGTGTATGTCGACACGCGCACGCGCATCGTCCCCTACACGCCCGAGGAGCTGGAGTTGCTGACGGGCGTGTCCAACCAGGCGGCCATGGCCATTGTCAACGCGCGGTTGGCGGAGCAGATCATCGAGCAGCACAAGCTGGCCCGCGAGATGGAGATCGCCCGCACGATCCAGATGAACCTGCTGCCAAAGGTCTATCCCGACCTCGATGGCTACGAGATTTCGGCCATGTCGCTGCCCGCCAAGCAGGTCGGCGGCGACTACTACGACTTTATCCGGATGCCCGACGGGCGCATGGTCCTGGCGATCGCCGACG
>CAYTRP010000408.1:0-3611 GCA_964440195.1 uncultured Candidatus Sumerlaeota bacterium | reverse complement strand
GGTCTTGTACCATGGATTGTGGGACTCAATGCCCCCGACAGTCAGCGCACAAGGAGAGGCTGGATGCACCGTGACGTCATGATTGGGATCGATCCGGCGCATCAATTCCGCCCGCATGCGGCCGTGCTCATTGGCGCGCCAGGTGATGAAATGCTGGAAGGCCATCATCTCGGTGAAGGGGCGCACGGGCGCGATGCCCGGCATGACTTCCTCCCACGCGCCGTAGCGGCGCTGCCATGCGCGGTTGAGTCCATCGAGTCCCCCGTGGCGCTTGTCGAGCCAGCGGCGGAAGCTGCCCAAGGTCCATTCGTCGTACGAGACAAACCCGTCGGCCTGAACATTCCATCTCAACTCGTTCCACGCGTCCCATCCGCGCAGGGCCGGCGAGCCCTTGTAGCGCTCGACCACGGTGGAGAGGAATCGGCTCATGCGTTCCCACACGCCCGGGTGATCCGTCGTTCCGCCGGGTGTCAGGCCGAAGTGGCACTCCAATCTTTGGGAGGAAACGACCTTTCGACCCGTGTGGTCGATCATCTCGCAGCCGGGCACCTCGCGAAAGATCCAGTGCGGCTGGATCTCCGCGATGGTGCTTAGCACGACCCCGAGCCCCTTCTTTTCCGCGAGGGCCACGAGCTTGTCATAGTCCTCGAAGTTGAAGTGGCCGGGCCGGGGCTCAACCCATGCCCAAAGAACCCACAATTGCACGCAATTCAGGCCTGATTCGAGAATCTTGTCGAAGTCCGCCTCCCAGTAACGCTCGTTGGGAAAGGGTGCCCGGTAGTATTGGACGCCGAGATTCATGGAGGAGCCTCCGGAGGGATCGGCGGCAGGAAAGGCCGCGAAACGTCCGGGTGCAACGGGGAAGGCGAGAGCCAATGCGCTCGACTGGCGATCTTCCGCTTGCGGGTGGGATTGGGAAGGTCCCACATGTCCGATCATCAATGAACCATGGGGCGGCCAAGGCATGGAACGAGCAGACTTCATTCGTCTCGTGGAGAAGTGCGAGCGTCAGGCGGAGGCAAGCCCCGCATGGTTCAGGACGCGTCTGCGGCTCTTCATGTCGCTTGCGACGGTCTATCTTGTCTTCCTCCTCATCGTGGGACTTCTTGGGGCGGCCATCTGCGCGGCGTCCCTGCTGTTCGTAGTTTATTCCGGAGGCAAGGGCGCCGGCGGACTCTTCTGGCTGCTCCTCGTCATAGGAGTCCCCTCCGTCCTTCTGGTCTGGGGGACGATCAGGGCTTTCTTGGTCCGCATCACTCCCGCACCCGGCAGGCTGCTGTCGCCCTCGGAGTTTCCCGTCCTGCACCAGGAGGTCTCCGAAATCTGCAGGGTGCTGAATGCGCCCCCTGTCCACCGGATCGTGCTCAACGAGGAAGTGGGATTTGCCGCTGTTGGTACCGCCCCATCGCGTTGGGTCTTTGGAAGGCTCATCAACACCCTGGTGCTTGCTCCTTTTCTTCTGGCGACCCATTCTCGCGACGACGTCAAGGCGATCATCACCCATGAGGTGGGGCATGTGCTGGGGGGCGACACGCATCTCACGATGAAGCTGAGCGCGCTCATCGAGCGGTGGGATGCCGTTTACGCGTCGATCACCCGGGAGGGGAAGGAGCCCCTGCGGTTGGTCTCTCGATTCCTTCGCTGGTACACTCCGCGCCTGGAGGCGCGGCGGCTCGTCCTGAGCCGCGCACAGGAAGTGCTCGCCGACAAGAGGATCTGCCAATTGGGCAACACGACCCTGGCGGCGTCGGCCCTCATCGCAACCGAGCTGAAGGGGAGGGCATTCAGGGAAGTGTTCCGCAAGCACATGGACAAGCTGGTCGCGGAATCGGAAACACCGCCGGCCGGTTACTATCAGATGTTGCGCAACATCCTGAATGATCCCGAAACCTACGGGAAGGCGGATGAATGGCTGACGGAAGAACTCAGGCGGCCGACAGACTATGGCGACACGCATCCGGCACTCCGCGATCGTTTGGCAGCCATCCTCGGTCGTGAGGGACTCGGGCCCGAGGAGCTGAGGCAACGAGGATGCTGGCCCGATTTGACGCGCGCCGATGCAGCCGAGTATTTTCTGGGGGGAGAGTTGGGCATCCTCCTGTCGGAACTGAATGCGCAATGGATCGACAATGTGCGGGAGGGCTGGACCGCATTCCGCTCGGCCCGCGAGGAGGATGAAAAGCGGCTCCGCGAAATCGAGGAGCGCCTGGGGCAGTCAATCGCATCGATCGATGACCGCATCGAGCGTGCCCTGATCCTGGAGAGAACGGGCGAGGAAGATCTGGCCATCAAGGCAATCGGCGAGTTGATCGAGCACGATCCCGCGTGCCAGGCGGGGCACTTCATCCGCGGACGGATGCTTCTGCAGCAGGGGAACCGCGAGGGGATCCATGACCTGACCGAATCGATGCGCCTGGACCCACGATCCAGGCCCGGTGCCTACGATCTCCTGAGGGACTATCATCTGCGGATGGGCTCAAGGGACGCGGCCCATGAGTCGGAGAAGCGCATGGACGAGGCCCTGAAGCTCGCCTTCGAATCCCAACAGGAACGCGAAACCCTCACCCACAAGGATGGCCTTCTCCCCGCGGTTCTCGAAGCAGAGAAGATCGAGGCGATCGGGATCGGACTGTGGAACCACAAGAAGGTCGCCCGCGCCTGGCTGGTCTGCAAGAAGGTGAAGATCTTTCCGGAGTATCCCTGCCACCTCGTCATCATCGAATACGATGCCGGCCTTCTGCCGGGACGCGCCCCCCTTCAGCGTGCCGTGGACCAGATTGCAGCCTCGCTCCCGCTGCCGGAGGACACGCTCTGCTGGATCAATCCGTTTACCTGGACGAATGGGTTGAAGAGGAAGGTGCGGCGAGCGGCGGGGGCACCCTTCTACGACCGCCGTAAGATGAGAAAGCTGGTCGGCGAGGGGCGCGTCCCCGGGTTGTCGCGGGATGCGACGACCTCTGCCTGATTCGTCCGCCATTCCGAGCGGCAAGGGAGAGTCTGTTCGGGCACTTTGAGAATATCCTGGCCCGGCGGGATCGGGCTCTTTCGCTTGCCGCCGCAGCCCAGACGTGGGAAATGCTCATGGGATTCAATTTTGACGCTGCCAGGAGAGTCACATGAGCGATTGGCTGGACCTCTTGCCCATGGGTCCCGCGACGTTGTCGCTGATCTTCTGGGGCTGCCTGCTCTTTGGGCTGCTCATGGCGTTGATGTCCTTCCTCTTCGGCGAAATTTTGGGGCTTGGTCTCGACGCCGCCGAGGCGGGGCCCATCAGCGGGCCGATGATTGCCGTGTTCCTGGTATTGTTCGGCCTGGGCGGGATGATCTCGCGTGATTATCTCGGGCTGTCGGGGGGGGGCTCCATCTTCGGCGGGCTGGTGTTCAGTCTCGTCTTCTCGGCCATTGTCTATTATGGGGGATTTCGGCTGATCCTGAGCCAGCAGGGGGGGACGGACTTTGATCCGGCGAAGACGGTGGGCATGACGGCAAAGGTCATCACGGCGATCCCCGGGGACGGAACAGGGGAGATTTCCTTCGACACCAACGCCGGGCGAATCAGTGGCTCGGCACGGTCGAGCGGGGGAAAAGCGATCGCGAGTGGCCATTTGGTG
>CAYTRP010000407.1:0-3613 GCA_964440195.1 uncultured Candidatus Sumerlaeota bacterium | reverse complement strand
CAGCTTGATATACTCGCACTTTGGAGCGGCTAATTTTTGGGGAAAGTCCCGAAGACTTGAGCCGGTGGGTTTGGCTTGTTGCCATCCCCCCGCCCGCCGCAGGAATTGGCCACAAGACTGCCGTAACCGTCCGCGCGAAAGGCACTCCGCCCCCATGGCAAAACGCAAACTCTCCAGTACTGCGGGACTCACCCAACTCGGCTCGCCCGCCGCCTCGCGCAAGGCGAGCAGGAACCTCGAGTCCTTTCCCTTCCGCCACAAGGGACGCGACACCCACGTCACTTTTCACTGCACGGAATTCACGTGCCTGTGCCCACTGACGGGCCAGCCGGACTATGCCACGCTGGAGATCGAATACGTCCCGGCGGATCGCGCGCTGGAGTCGAAGTCGCTCAAGAACTATCTCTGGTCGTATCGCGACACGGGCGTGTTTCACGAGGACGTGGTGAACGTGATCCTCGATGAGTTGTTCGACTTCCTGAAACCGAAGTGGATGCGCGTGACGGGGCACTTCAACGTGCGCGGGGGGATTGCGATTGAGGTGAGTGTGGAGCGGAGCGAGGAATCTTGATTACGGCCCGGAACCTTGGGCACTCGACAGAAGCTGACGCACCAGAGACTTCGTGACCTGCCAAAAAATGGAAGAGTCGTTGTGCGCCAACACCACCCGATGCCTCAATTCCTTGGCGGGATGAATATAATTCCTGTATTCCCGGAGGACATCGGCGACCTGTCTGGCCGAATCGGTAATCCAGCCCAGTTCGTTTCCCACCCTTATGTAGGCATCGAGCGTCCAATCCTGATAATTGAGCGCCTTGCCCGTGGTCTTGTCCCTGGGAACGGACTTCGCGGCAAGAAGCGGCGCCTTGTCGGGCATCTTGTTGGCCCGGGCAACGAAGAGGGCTTCAAGAAGACCTCCCATCATGACGATGGCGGCCAAGTGGGCACCAACCCTCTCGCAACGACGGCACTCGTCCCATCTTCGTTCCAATATCCGCAACATCTCGGGATTGCCCACGAGGGGGCTGAAGTCTGGGGCGAGATCATCTTGATTGAGAAGCTCCGGATTGGGAGCGATCAAGAGTTCGTTGCGGACTGTGACGAGCGCCGCCTTGGCTTCCTTCAAGGCCCCCAGATAGGTTGTTTTCGCCGCGTGCCGGGACGTGGCGTTCAAAACGGTTTTGTAGGCTTCGTCAACGGGTGAGAGATCGGGCTTTCCGGAACTTGCCACAACGACCGGACGGTGCGTCTGAAACCATGCGTGGCAAACAGACTTGAGCGATGCAATCTCGTCGATTCCACGAACCTGCCGGGCCTTGATCCGCAAGATCATGGCCCGGGCGCGCGTCACTTCATGTATCGCCGCATCCATCACATCGGCAGCGGTTGGCATGGCCAATGGCTCGCAAGATTGGACACTTATTTCCGGGCTTTCACGGTCTTTCTGGGCGACTTCTTCACGGATCGTTTGGCCGAGGGCTTGGCCGTCTTGCCGCGTCGCGGCGATTTCCGAATACCGTTCGACTCCGGGCCATCGCCGGGAAGGGTGATCGCGACCAGATTCTCCCCGACCGCGTTGAGCTTGTATCTTCCTCGTTCGGCGCCATCAAGGTACCCGGCGTTCTTCGCGTTGTTCAGCGTGACGCCCGGGCGTTGAGGGACCGGCCATCTGGCGTGTCGAGCCGCCTGAACAAGCTCATCGGCCCCGATCGAATCTTTTTGCTCCTCGTCGGATGCTTCAAACCGGTAAAAATAAGCCGCAACGGCAGCGAATTGATTATCGCTCCTGGGAGCTTTTGCTTCGATAAAGGATTTGATGTCAGGGGTACGGTCGAGAACAGATCTCCCCGCAGTCGAAGTTGACCCATCTGAATTCGTCCCCTTCAACGATTGCCGGGCTTCTTTGGGAGCATCCAGCTCAAGCACCTCCGACGCGAATCGAATCGCCTGTCCTTGTCCCCTCTTGTCGAGCTTGCTGAGCGCCTCGACCACCGCCTTTGCGGCGGTCAGGACATCGGGCTGGTTGCTGGTTGCTGCTGGATGGCTCATTGCGATTCTCCCGGTTCGGACAAAGTGCATGGTGACCATGCCAACAAGGCCCATGGGCGTCAAGGATGCGAATGCGGCGCTTCCCCGTTTACGGCAACCCCACCGCCTTGTGCATCTGAAACCCCAACCGCCATTTCGGGTGGGACATGCAGTATTCGGCGGCGAGGCGCGTGTTGCGGTCGATGTCGGGGCCGTCCATGGGTTGCAGGAAGAAGTGGGTGAAGGCGAGGTCCTTGAATTGCACGGGATCGAGGCCCGGCTGGGGATGTACCAGTTTCAACTCGTCGCCGGAAAGCACCACCAGATCGGTGCCTGTCTTCGGACTGATGCAGACCCAATCGAGGCCGTTGGGAAGCGGGCGCGTGCCGTTGCTTTCGATGGCGACCTCAAAGCGGCGGGCGTGCAGAGCGGCGACCAGCGCGTCGTCGGCCTGGAGGGAGGGCTCTCCCCCGGTGAGAACGACGAACGGCGCGGAATGGCCGTTGGCCTGCGCGTGGGACTGCCAGCACCGCACTACGGCATCGGCGAGCGCGTCGGCGTCCTCGAACTTCCCGCCGCCAGGACCGTCGGTGCCGACAAAGTCCGTATCGCAGAAGGAGCACACCGCCGTGGCGCGGTCCCGTTCGCGGCCCGACCAGAGGTTACAGCCCGCGAAGCGCAGGAAAACGGCGGCGCGGCCGGTGTGGGCACCTTCGCCTTGCAGCGTTTGGTAGAGGCTCTTGACGGCGTAGCTCAAGCGGGGGCCTCGGCGGGTGACTGAGCAGCGTTTGATTGGTAGGGGGCGGGATCGTTCATGCCGGCCTCCGCAAAGCCCTTCAGCCGCAGGAGGCAGGCGTCGCAATGGCCGCAGGCAAGGCCGGAAGGACCGGGGTCGTAGCAACTGCTCGTCGTGCCATAGTCCACGCCCAGTTCAAGGCCCCGGCGGATGATTTCCGCCTTGGTCATGTGGATCAGGGGGGCGTGGATGCGGAAGCGGTCGCCTTCGACGCCGGCACGCGTTGCCAGGTTGGCGAGATGCTCGAATGCCGCAATGAACTCGGGCCGACAGTCCGGATAGCCGCTGTAATCGAGGGCATTGACCCCGATGAAGATGTCGCGCGCGGCGAGGACTTCGGCCCACGCCAGCGCGTAGGACAAAAAGACCGTGTTGCGCGCGGGCACATAGGTAATCGGGATGTCAGTCCCAAGCTCCTCCACGCTCTCGTGCTTGGGGACGGCGATGTCGGAGGTCAGCGCGGACCCGCCGAACTGGCGCAGGTCGATGTCCACGACCCGGTGTTCGCTTGCTCCCCAGACCCGGGCGATCCGGTCGGCGCACTGGATCTCCCATGTGTGGCGCTGGCGGTAGTTGATCGTGAGGCCGAAGACATCGAATCCCTGCTCGCGGGCGATGGCGAGCACGGTGGTCGAGTCGAGGCCTCCGCTGAGGAGAACGACGGCCCGGGGTTTGCCGGTGGCGGGCGAGTGGGGCATGGGGGGCAACTGGAGGATTGAGAGTTGGCGATTTGTGCCATATCGACGTTGACCCGCCCCGGTGGGGGCGGAAGGTTGCCGAAATTGCCTG
>CAYTRP010000406.1:0-3615 GCA_964440195.1 uncultured Candidatus Sumerlaeota bacterium | reverse complement strand
GGATGCCCAGAGACGCGCGGACCTGCTTCAGGGAATCGAACGCAAGGAATCCCACGCCCGGCGCGAAAAACAGCAGCGCACCCTGGGCCTCGCCGCCGCCTCGGTCCTCGCCATCCTCCTCCTCATCGGCAGCCTCCAGTACGCCGTCGTGGTGGCGCGCAAGAACAGCGAACTCGAGGAGCAGCGCACCAGCCTCGAAAAGGCCAACATCGCCGCCCGAATCGCGGAACTCACCGCCGTGCGTGAATCCGACCTCGCCAATGCCGCCCGCCTCGCCGCCGAACGCGAACAGTACTTTGGCTCCATCATGATCGCCCGGACCGCCTTCGGGGAGGGGCGCGTCGAGAAAGCCACGGACCTCCTCCTCAACAGCTCGCCCCTCCCCTTCCGCAACTGGGAATGGGGCCACCTCATGGCCAACCTCCATCCCGAGGATGCCCTCATGGGCAACAACATCGCCGACTATTTCCACGGCGCCTTCACGAGCGACGGCCAAAGCCTCCTGCTCGCCACCAACTCCGAACTTCAACTCTTCAGCCGCTCCACCGGAGGCCTTCAACGCACCATCCCCGCCAGCACCGGGGTCATCTGGAGTTTCGACCTCTCTCCCGGCGGCGAACTCGCCGCCGTCGCCGGCTTCGACGCGCGCACTCATATCATCCGCCTCGACGACGGCGCCGTCCTGCACACCTTCACCGCTTCGGAGTACCAACGCGTCGCGCGCTTCTCCCCCGACGGGAAACGCCTCCTTGCCGGTGGCGCCGACAACCGGTTCCGCATCTACGACGTCGAAACGGGCACCCGCATCTTCCAATCCGAGGCGCTCCCCGACCACCTTTACTGCGCCGCGTGGAGCCCCGGCGGCGACCGCTTCGTGGCCGCCATCCGCCGCACCGCCGTCATCGTCTTCGATGCCGCGACCGGGCAAGCCGTCCGGCGCCTCGAGGGAATCGGGGACAACACCCTCGGCCTTCGATGGACGCGCGACGGCACGCGCATTCTCACCGCGTCCGCGGACCGCACCGCCCGCATCTTCGATGCCGCCTCCGGCGAGATACTCCAGTCCTTCGTCAACCCCTCCAGTTGGCTCCACGACGCCGACATCAGCCCGGACGGCAGACTTGTCGCCACCGCCGACGACGCCGGCGCCTGCCACGTCTTTGATGCCGAGTCGGGCACCCTCCTCGCAGTGCTCAAGTCCCTCGGCCCCATGTTCAAGATCGCCTTCTCCCCCGAGGGCGACTCGCTTCTCGCCGTTTCCTCGCGCGAAGTGCGTCTCCTCAACGTGGCCCGCCTCCTTCACGGCACCGAAAACGCTCCCCTGCGCACCCCGGCGGATTCCACCGGCTTCCCCCAAATGCGCGTCTACGGCGTTCCCCCCTATCGCGACCGGACATGGTACAACGCCGAAAGCGCCTGGAATGTCCCCAACGGTGGAACCATTGTCCGGTCCCGCCATGGCGACTTCCTTGTTCGATCCCGCTATGCCGCCCTCGATCCCAACCATCAATGGCTGGCCACCATCGACCCGGAAGGCACCGGCGCCACCATCTGGAAAATGCCCGAAAGAACCCTTCTGGCCACCATCGGCAACGAACGCATGATCGATCTCGCCGTCGATCCCGAGGGGCGCCACCTCGCCCTTGCCGAGAACAACCGCATCGCCCATCTCATTTCGACGGACACCTGGACCCCCGTCGCGACATTCCAACCCAACGGGGAACATGCCGCCGAATCCGAGCGGGCGCACTTCATCAACCAGATCCTCTTCAGCCCCGACGGGCGCCACCTCGCCGTCGGTTACCTCAGCGGTTGCGTCGCCGTCTGGGATGTTCCCTCGCGCGCCCAACGCCATCATTGGAGCCCCTCCACTCCCAGCGAATTCGTTGGCATCTGCCTCGCCTTCAGCCCCGACGGACGCTTGCTCGCCTCCGGCGGCGCGCGCGCCCACGTCATCCTGCGCGACGTCGAGACCGGCGCCATCGTCAGCACGCTCGTCGGGCACGAGCGCACCGTTTACAACATCGCCTTCAATCCCGACGGCTCCCGCATTGTCACCTCCTCGCGCGACCAATCCATCCGCCTTTGGGAAACACTGTCCGGCCGCGAAGTCCTCTTCCTTCACCAGGCCACCGAAATACCCCTCGGACTGGCCTTTTCCCACGACGGGACCACCCTCGCCGTCGCCATGTCGGACGGAAACGTGAAGATGTTCGACTCCTTCCCCCCCGATCCCGCCGTCCTCCCGGGCGACGGCTCCATGACCGCCGGGGACCGCTACGAACTGTGGAAGCGCGTCCATCGCCTGGGCATCGGCGTCACGCCGGCCGATGTGCGACCCGCCGCGAACGGCATCGCTATCTCTTCCCCCTGAATTCCGGCACCGCCTGTCCGGGACCATACCGCACGAAATGGCGGTACCGCGACAGCGTCGTGCTCATCTCGTATCGATATTGCAATTCGGCGCGGCGGACGGCTCCCAGGCTTCTCAGCGACTCCAGCGCGTCCGCCATCCCCGCCTCGCCGCCCGCATAAGCCTCGCTCGTCGAGGACAACGACGCTTCCGCCATCGGCACGAGGCGCGCGCCGTAGGTCTGCACGAGGGTGTCCAGCTCATTGATAAGTTGTAGCAACGTCCGCAATTCCGTCGCCAATGCATTCTCCTCCGCCTCGCGTTCCGCCTCGCGCCGCGCGATCGCGGCCCTGGCCTCCTCGCGACGACCCTGCAGCCGGTTGATCAACGGCAGCGGCACCATCACCCCCGCGCCCACGAACCCCTCCTCGTCGCTCCCCCAATAGCCCCCAAGCACCGAAAACGTCACGTCCGGAATCGCCGCCGACTCCGCCGCCCTCCAATCACTCTCCGCCCCCCGAACCTGCGCCTCCCGCATTTTCAACCGAGGATGATCCGCCACCGACTGCGCCTGCAGTCGCGCGATCTCTCCGGGATCCAGCGCCGTCTCCAGCGACCCGTGCAGCCGGCGCGTTTCCACTTCAAGCCCTCCAATCAATTCCCTCAGCCTCTCGCGCGCCACCGCCTGCCGGGTCACATACGTCAGCACCCCCGCCAGCAAAGTCTCCGCCTCCAGCTCGGCGCGCGCGCGTTCCCCGTCCGTCCGCGCGTGGCTCGCCAATCCCTCCGCGCCCTCCACCAGCGCGTACTCCACCTCGATCGCCTGCCCTGCAAACGCGATCTCCAGCCACGTCTCGTGCAACTCGTTGAACACCGTGTGCCGCACCGACTCGTATTCCCACGCGGCAGCTTCCACTCCCGCCTCGCCCGCGCGCACCTCGTGCCCGCGACGACGGCTCAGAATCACCGGCTGGCCCAGCGTCACCGTCGTCGTTCCGTCGCCAACATCCCCCGAACCCGAGGGCACATCGTCCTGCATCACCTCGATGAACGGGTTCGTATACAATCCCGCCTGTCGTTGGCGGCCGCGGGCTTCCCGCATCCCCGCGCGCGCGGCGGCGATGCGCGGGTTGTGCGCGTCGGCCATCACGAGCAACTCGTCGATCGTGAACGGCTCCGCCCCCCGCGCGTGTGAAGCCAAGGCGGTGCAAGCGCCGATCAGGAGGATGGCAAGCACTCTCATCCCCAGGTCTCCATCATCT
>CAYTRP010000405.1:667-3618 GCA_964440195.1 uncultured Candidatus Sumerlaeota bacterium | reverse complement strand
ACTCAAGCTAATCGCCTTGGCCATCCTTCTTCCAGTCACTTTTTACACGGAACTCACGGCTGGCAAGATTTACAACTGGATGACCCTTCCGGCGATTAGCTTGGGGCTCTTTCTCTCGGTCTTCGATGGTTTGGAGTCGCTGGGGGTTGCCGTCACGGCGGCATTGATAGGGGGGGGGATTTTTTTCCTCCCGTACGTGATTTCGGGCTTGAGTCGTGGACGACCGGTTGTCGGTGGCGGCGATGTGAAGCTGGCGGCGGCCATTGGGGCTCTGACGAACGTGCCATTCGTGCTTCATGCGGTCTGGTGGAGCGTGCTTTTCGGCGGAATCATGGGCTTTTCGGTGATCCTTTGGAGGGTTTACAATCCCCCTCCCAAGAAGGAAGGCGAGCCGACAGTTCCCGTTCTTCTTGTGAGGATTCCGTTCGGGACGGCGTTGTGCGCAGGCGTGACGATGGCTTTCACCCAGTTCTATCTTTGAACACAGGGTCATTATGTACACCAAACTTCCGCTCATCATTGCGATCCTCTTTGGCGTGATTGCCTTCGTGGGGATCGGGAAATACCTGAAGGACCGCAACGTGTCGCCGCCGATGGTGAATTTGCTCGTGGCGACGAGCAATCGCCAGCGGGGCGAGGTGCTGACCCGCGCGGATATCGGGATCAGGGCGTTTCCGCAGGAGGCCGTGCGGGGCATGACCGGGGTGTATCGCCCCGGCGAGGAGTCGCTGATCGCGAACACGACGCTGACGCAGGACATCGGGACGGGGAATGTGATCCTGGTGGCGCACCTGCGCCGGGAGACCGACGTTCGCGGTGCCGAGGCGGCATTCACGGCGAACCTGCGGCCGGGCCAGCGGGCGATTTCGATTCCCCTGGATGCCGAGGGGATGGTGTCGAACTTCGTGCGTCCCGGCGACCGCGTGGACATCCTGGTGAACATGGACATTCCGGAAGTGATCGAGGAGGAGATCCAGATTCCCAACGCGATGCCGCAGGTGATCCGGCGCGAGGTGTCGCGTCCGACGACGGTGTTCCTGTTCCAGAACGTCAAGGTGCTGGCGGTTGGCGACGAGTTCCTGCAGCCGAACGTCGTGACGGTGGAGACGACGCGCGGGCGTGGCGCCCGGACGGTGACGATCGCGGTCACGCCGGAGGAGGCGCAGACGCTGAGCTTCGCGATGCGCTACGGGAATCGCACGGCACTGGCGAACAACGGCGTCACCTTCACGTTGTTGCTCCGCCGTGGCGACGATTTGGACACCCTGGACCAGACTCGTCTGGTGACGTTCGAGGACTTCAAGCAGTTGGGCGAGTTGGGCAGGCTTCAGTTGGAACGCAACGTTCGCAATAGCCAGGAAAGAAGCAGTGGATTGGATGCCATCTTGGGTCAGCAGCAGACCAACCCTTAGGAGCGAAACTGCGATGAGAAAGAACCGTTTGGCCGAAACCGTACTTCTCGCTTCGTGCATTGCACTTGCCGGTGGGGCTTTGGGTCAGGGTGTCCGCCCCTCGCAGCCTTCGGAACGCGTGCGGGTGGACAATGTTTCCGGTCGCGACTTCGCGCAGGAGCCCCAGCAGCGGCAGTTGGCGCAGAACCAACCCGCGCCCGCGGCCGCGGAGCCGAGGACGCCCCCGCCCCCGCCACAGGCGGGCGAGGAGGGGGTCGTGGAGACCATCCGGCGCGGACCGGGCGAGCGGTATTTCCTGCCCGAGATGCGCGTGGAGAACATCTTTGTGTCCAATCCTTCGGCGATCTCGGCGGTCGTTCGCGATTCCGGGATCGAGGTGACGTTCGTGGGGCGTGGGACGTCGGACCTGGAGATCTTCCGTGGGGGCGCGAGGACGGTTTACCGGTTCATCACGGTGACCGAGGACGTGGACCGCTCGCTGGACGAGCTTCGCCGCATGCTGTCGGGGATCATCGGGGTGAACATCGAGCGGGTGGGCGACTCGATCGTCGCGACGGGGCGAATCCTGACGCAGGCCGACGCGAGGCGCTTTGAGCGCTCGATCGAGCGCTACGACGTGGTGGACCTCGTGGAGCGGGAGTTCCTCCAGGTGGAGCAGGAGCAGTTGCTCGCGAACCTGAGGGATGTCTACCAGGCTCGCGGCTTCACGAACGTGACGGCGGAGCTGCGGCGCAACAACCGCAGCGAGCCATTCGTGGTGCTGGGTGGCCGCGCCTATTCGGACCAGGTGCTGCGGCACGCGGAGGAGTTGGCGTCGAGCTATTTCGACAATGTGACGAACCAGATCATCCTGGACAAGCCGGAGGTGCAACTGGACGTGATCCTTGCGACCTTCGACCTGGACAAGGTGACGGGCCGTGGCCGCGAGGGAGGGCCGTTCACGGACATCACGCTGAACCTTGGGACGGTGGACGACCCCCTGGGCGGCGTGACGATGAACGCGGACCTCAACACGAATGTCTGGGACTTCCCGAATGGCGTGTTGTTCGGCCAGGTGCTGGAGGGTGGCGCGCTGCTGCGGTTGCTGAAGACGGAGAGCAGCGTAGTGAACTTCGTGGAGGCGTTCTCGGTGGTGAAGAGCGGCGAGACCTCGACGTTCCACGACGGCGGCTCGATCCTGGTGCCGTTGGTCGGGGCCGAGAGCCAGGGCGTCGCGACGATCGACACGGGGTTGGTGCTGACGATGACGCCGGTGGTGGAGGACAGCGGCAAGATCGGGGTGTTCGTGGCGGTGGACTTCACGTCGGAGACGGAGGATGGGACGACGTTCCAGGGGGGCGACGCGAACAATCCCGGCACGCTGAGCTTCAAGACGGCGCGCACGAGCTCGGCGGTGACGGTCGCGAACAACCAGGCGGTGGTGGTGAGCGGCATCAACGCGAACCTCTACGCGCGCAACAAGCAGGAGACGCCGCTGCTTGGGAAGATTCCGGTCGTGAACCTGTTCTTCAAGACGCAGAGCCGGCGCGGCAACAACGT
>CAYTRP010000405.1:0-657 GCA_964440195.1 uncultured Candidatus Sumerlaeota bacterium | reverse complement strand
CGCGCGTCCCGACGCTGTTCGACGACAACACGCGCTCGATCGCGCAGGACGGGGAGGCGGCCCGCGAGCACTTCCGCCTCGATTCCACGTACGTGATCCCCGGCCCCGGCTTCTACCTTGGCTGGGACAATGACAACAAGATGAACACCGATGTGCCCCCGCCGCCCTGGGAGCGCACCAACAAGTAATCACAAGAGGACTGGCTTTGCCTTCCGAGACCACCGCCACAGGCATCAAGTTCCACTTCAAGACGCTGGACGGCATCCTCGATGAGCGCGTGACGCTCTTCGAGGATGTCTACATGATCGGCCGAGACCCCTCGTGCGACGTGGTGCTGCGATGCCCGACGGTGTCGAAGCGGCACGCGTCGCTGATTCGCAAGGGCAACACCTACGAGATCACGGACATGGGCAGCACGGTTGGCGTCTATGTGAACGACCAGAAGGTGTCGTCGCACGCGCTTGCCACGGGCGACCGGGTGGTGCTGGGCGACGTGATGGGGATCTTCGACGTGGAGGGCGTGTTGTCCCCGCGAGGGAGGAGGAAGGCGCAGGCGGATGGCGGGGCGAACGGCCAGGCATGGCCGGGCTCGCCGCCGGCGAACGCGGGGAAGCCCAAGCGGGAGTCGACGGCGCTGCGCTTGGGCCCGCCGATGAT
>CAYTRP010000404.1:0-3619 GCA_964440195.1 uncultured Candidatus Sumerlaeota bacterium | reverse complement strand
GCCAGCTTCCCGGCGTCAAGGCGGTGCGCCCCAGCGATGTCCACGACCCGGAGTTTGCGCGGACGGCCCGCGAGGCCGCCGGTGCGGGGCTGCGGTTCTCCGCCATCTGCTTGCGCCAGGACCCGGAGTGCCTGATCGTGGAGGGAAGGGTGCCTGTCGACCTGAAGCCCTATCCTCCCGGACGGATCCAACGATGGAAGGACGAGAACACGGCCCGCTTGAAAGACGCGACTTCCTCGCGCTAGCGGCGCTTGGCGTCGGCGGGTTCCTCGCCGCGATCCTGACAAGCAACTGGTACGGGATGAGCTGGGACGAGGGGTATTACTATCCCTGCTACGAGGATGCGTGGGCGTGGATGCGATTGGTGTTCTCGCAGCCGGGGGCGGCATTTTCCGTCGAGGGCATCGCGGCGGGTTGGCAGCGCATCGACGAGCTGCCGCCGGTGACGCGCTGGATTGGCGGGGTGTTTGTGGGGGTCACGCCCACGGGGTGGGAATTGGAGGCGATCCGCCTGTTTGCGGCGCTTCTGTTCGGTGGCACCCTGTCATTGATTTATGCAGCGGCGCGGCGATCCGTGTCCTTTGGCTGGGCCTTGGCGGGTGCCCTCTTTTACGCAACGCATCCGAGGCTCTTCGGGCACGCGCATTTTGCCGCGACGGAAACACCCTTCTGCTTTCTCGTCGCCCTGCTGGCCTGGCTCTGCAGCCGCGACCCCTCGCGGTGCCGCGACCACGTCTGGTTGGCACTGTTGGTTGGCGTGGCGCTGGCGACCAAGGTCAACGGACTCATCCTGCTGATCGCGGTCATCGGCTGGCTGGTGGGTCGAAACCTGATCGCGAATCGGGCACCGCGCTGGGCACCGGATCTGCGCGCCATCGGACTGCTGGCGGTCCTCTCGCCAGTCGTGGCGTTCCTTCTTTGGCCGCTCATGTGGACCGACCCGTTGATGCGCCTGGGAAACTACATCGCCTTTGTGCGGGATCACCAGCTCACGCCCACGTGGTATCTCGGGACACGCTGGGCGGCGGAGGGCGCGCCCAACACCCCGTGGCATTATCCGCTGGTCATGACGCTTGCGGCCTCGCCGTTGCTCTTCGTGGCGGCAGCCGTCCTGGGCATCCTCGCGTTGGGGTCGCGGTTGACCGGGAATCGCGGCCGGCTGGAGAGCCTTGATCTGCTTCTCCTTCTGTTGGCACTGGGGCCGTTATCCGCCAGCAGTCTCCCCAACGCGCCCAAGTACGACGGCCTTCGCTTGTTTGTCCCGATGTTTGTTCCCCTGGCGATCCTGATTGCCCGCATCGGCGCGGAAACAACGAAAGAATCGAGCCTGCCTCCCGCGACCGTCGCGACATGGATGGCCCGCGCGAAAAGCATTCTCTCGCGGCCGCCCGTCATCCTGACCCTCGCCCTTGTGCACGCCGCGCTGGTGGTGCCATCGGCCGGCAGTGGCTTGCGCTACTACAATGAAGCCACCCGCCTCGCCGCCGACCGCTCCGAGGTCTTTCCCCTGGAACGCATGTACTGGATGGAAGGAATGACGCTCGCGATGCTTCGGGAAATGGACGAGGCATTGCCGCCGGGCGAGGTGCGAATCAAGACCCTCGCCATGCACGGCGCCACCCTGGAAGTGCAGCAACGATGGGGACGCATTCCCTCGCGCTACCGGATCAACCCCGATCCGCCCTACGACGTCCATCTCTTGCAAAACCGCAAAGGCTTTTGGTCGCGCACCGAGCGCGGCTTCTTTCGCTTGCGCGTGCCGATGCGGACGTGGCCCGCGAATTCCTCGAATCCCTATCTTTTTATGTACGACGGCTCACCGCCGGACTTTCCCGCCGTCGTTCCCTTTACGGGGCCGGAGCGATGACCTCGGGGGCCAACGTCCCGGGCGCCAAGCCCCTGGCGTCGGGCGTGACGACCGGCAGGAAATTCCTCAACTCCCCGACATATTCGCGCAGGATCTTCTCCGCCGCGTACTTCAGACAGTAATAGACCTTGAAGACGCGCGGGTTCAGGAACCCGTTGGGATAGCCGCCGTGATCGTTGCGAAGCGCGAATTCACCCAGGAGCTTGTCCTTGTTGGGTCCCTCGAAGAACTTCCCTTCCAACTGCATCGTCGTCGCCCCGACTCCATAGCCAATGAAGAAGCGGGACATTCCATCGCCCTTCTTGACGTGCGTCACCGCCGTCTCGATGTGAATGACGCGGTAGCCGTCAAAGAGAGGATCCGACGGCGCATAGGCCCAGCGCACCCGCGCCGGATGCGGGTATTCGCGCAGCAGAAACCGGTACAGCCGCTCGCGAATGACAAACAGGACTTCCGATTCCTGCGCCGGTTCCAGGCGGGTCTCCGTCCGCCAGGCCGGCTCGTCGACAATGAACAGGACCGGATGGGCGGACGAGAGATCCACGCCATCCGCCATCGCATCCGGCGGCAGGGTCCCCGCCTCCTCGTGCTCCCGCAGTTGGGCCTTCGTCAGGAAGTACTTGTCGAGCGAGAAGTCCTCCTCCTCGTACAGCCGAAACTTGCTCTCCTCCCCGTCCATCATGTTGAAGGAAGAGTAGTCGGAGAGATAGCCGGTATCCTGGACGGCAAACGTGCACCCAAACAGTGTCGCGGCGAGGGAAAGGAGGAGGACAAGGCGAAGGGACGACATGGGAGGGCTCCGGACAAATCGAAAGGCCGGGACAGCGCGAGGCGCCGTCCCGGCCTTGAACTCCACGGCGCGGTGCTTCCACGGATCAGAGGTTGGCGGCGTACTGCTCGACGCCGATGGCCGGCTTCTCCGGAAGGATCACGATGACCGAGCGGCGATTCTCCGCGCGACCGGTAGGCGTGGCGTTCGACGAGGCGGGGCGATGCTCCCCAAAGCTCGTGGCGGAAAGATTCTTGGGATCAAAGCCATGATTCTCGACAAGCTCGTGCAGGACGCTCAGGGCGCGGCCAGCACCCAGTTCCCAATTCGAGCGCCATCCGGAGCGCACGATGGGCTGGTTGTCCGTGTGCCCCTCGATCAGGAGTTCGCGACCCGGGAAGCTGCGGTTGATGATGTCCGCAACCTGGCCGAGCAACTGGGCGCCATCGGAGCTAAGATCGGCCTGGCCGGGCGTGAAGAGCAGTTGGTCGACGATGGTCATCGTCAGCCCGCGGCTTGTCTGCTCGAGTTGGACATTCATGTCGGCGAGTTCCTTGCGCAGCGCCTCGTAGTCCTCCTGCTTCTTGTCGAGCGATGCCTGGATGGTGTCCAGGCGTCCCCTGGTGTCCGTGAGAGAGTCGCGCGTGCTGGCAAGCTGGTTCTGCGCATCCGCCAGTTCGGCGGCAATCCGGTCGGCGCGTTGCTGGGCGGCGGCGCGTTCGGCTTCCGCGCGTGCCACGGCGTCCTGCAGCGCATCATACTCGCCACGAGTCGAGGAGAGCTGCGTGTCGCGATTGAGGAGATCGTTCTGGGCGGCCGCCAAGTCGGCTTGTGCCCGGCCCAGACCGGCGCGCGCCTGGGCCAGATCCCTCTCGAGACGATGCTTGTCGGCGCGCATGCCCTCGAGCTCGGTGGCGGTTGCCATCAACTCGTCGCGAACGGCCTGCAAGCATCGTCTCGAGAGGGATCTGGCCCAGGCGCGC
>CAYTRP010000403.1:0-3626 GCA_964440195.1 uncultured Candidatus Sumerlaeota bacterium | reverse complement strand
CGCGCACGTTGCCCCGCCATTCCTGGGCACGGAGCGCGCGGATGGATTGGGGAGTCAGCTCCTTGCGGGGGAGTCCATTCTCCTGGCAAGCCTTGGCAATGAAGTGCTGGGCGAGGATCTCGATGTCCCCCGGTCTGGCCCGCAGGGGCGGGATTACCAGTGGAACGACTTGCAGGCGATAGAAGAGGTCCTCGCGAAAGCGCTTCTCGGCGACCAACTTGGAAAGGTCCCGGTTTGTCGCCGCGATGACCCGCACATCGACGTTGATCGAATCGTTTCCACCAACGCGGACGAGGGTCCCCTCCTGCAAGACGCGGAGCAGCTTGGTCTGGAAGGTATTGTTCGTCTCGCCGATCTCATCGAGGAAAATGGTCCCGCCATCGGCCTCCTCGAACTTCCCCTGGTGGGTGCGCGTGGCGCCGGTGAAGGAGCCCTTGGCGTGGCCGAACAGCTCGCTTTCCAGCAGCGTCTCGGTCAGGGCGGCGCAATTGAGAGCCACGAACGATTGCGAGGCGCGGGTGCTGCGCTGGTGAATGGCGCGCGCCACCAGTTCCTTGCCGACGCCGCTCTCGCCGGTGATCAGCACCGTCGCCTTGGTGGGCCCGACGCGGTCGATCATGTCGAGAACGCGGCGCATGGGCTCGCTCTCGCCGATAATGTTGTCGGGAGTGAAGCGGCTCCCCAGTTCCCTGCGCAGGGCCTGGTTCTCGGCGCGCAGCTCGCGATGCTCGAGGGCGCGCTTGATCACGAGGCGCAACTCGTCGTTGTCGAACGGCTTCATGATGTAGTCGAAAGCCCCGGCCTTCATGGCATCCACGGCGCTGCGCACGGTGGCATGGGCCGTCATCAAGACCACGATGATGTCGGGATGGCGGGCGCGCAGTTCCTTCAACAACTCGTCGCCCATCATGCCGGGCATCTTGAGGTCGCTCAGGACAAGCTCGGCGGGGAATTCCTCCAACTGCGAGAGGGCGTCGCGCCCGCTGCTGGCCGTGCGCACGTCATAGCCCCACCGCCCGGCAAGGAGGGCCAGCACCTGGCACATGCGCGGCTCATCATCAACGATCAACAACCGGTATCTGGGAGTCATGGACGTGTGGGAAGGCTTTCGTGATTTCCCCTGCCAAACTGCGAAACCGCGATGGTGTCGTGGGAGATGGGCGGGGGGAACTCGGAGTCGGTGGAAAATTGGGCAATCGCACTGGAGAGGTGCAAGTGGACGGTTGTGCCCGTGCCGCGCGTGCTCTCGATATGGGCGGTCCCTCCCATGGCCTCCATGAGTTGCCGGACGACCGGGATCCCCAGCCCCGTCCCGTGGGTCTTGGTCGTGAAGAAGGGCTCGAAGATATTGCGCAGCGTCTCCGCGTCCATGCCGATGCCATCGTCCTCCACGATGAGGTACAGGCCGTTGGGTCCGGCTTCCTCCGTTCGGATCGCGATGGTGCCGGTCCCCTTGTCCTTGATGGCGTCGCGGGCGTTCCAGATGAGGTTCAGGAATACCTGGTAGAGGTGATCCGAGTCGGCGAGCGCGGGGCGCAGTTGCGGGTCCGGCTCCAGGCGGATGGCCACACCCTCGGTCCGCAGTTGGTCGCGCAGGCGGGCGGTCCAAGACTCCACAAGCTCGTTGAGGCTGACGGGAAGCACGCTCGCCGGCTTGGGCCGCGCGAAATTCAGCAGCTCGTTGATGACATGGTCGAGGCGCTTGATCTCCTGGCGGATCAGGGTCATCGCCTCGTGCTGCGACGTCTGGGGGGGGACGTCCTCGGCCACCATCTCCGCCGCCGACTTGATGATGGACATGGGGTTGCGGATCTCGTGGGCCAGGGTGGCCGCCATGCGCCCAAGGGACGCCAGTTTTTCCGCCTGCACGAGGCGCGACTGCGCGGCCCCCAGTTCCCGCAGATAGCGCTCCGTCTCCTCGAACTTGCGATTGAGTTCCTCGTTGAGGTTTCGCAGCTCGCGATTTTGCTCGTCGATCATGCGCGAGGCGGCACGATCGCGCGCGCGAATGTACAGGGACCAGCCGATCAGCGAGCCGATGAAGAGATTGATGAAGATGCTGTACTTGAAGGCGAGGGTGTACCGGTCGATGCTGACGGCGAGCGCCCAATCCAGGGGGCCGAGGGAGTTTTGCTCGGCGGCGCGCAGCATCTCGATGGGCAGGTTGTAGTCGCGCGCGGTCTGCTCGTCCATCGGGCGCAGCGAGGTGCGCTCGGCGACGAGGAAGGACTTGTGGCGCCGCTCGCCGATGCTGAACTGGCCGATGGAGAGCAGGATGGTGACGGCAAGGAAGTAGAAGAAGTAGCGGCGCTTGCGCACACGGCGGCGGCGGTCGCCCGGAATGAGGCGCAGCCGGAAACGCATCGGAGAGGCGGGCGCATCGGGTGCCCGCACCGCCTCGTCGTTCGTTGGCTCAGGAATCTTGCCCACTAATGGAAACCCCGCGCTGGCGCTCAAGCGTCAGCACGGGGCCCAATGGCGGTTCAAGGCAAGGCGGAAGATGTCAGGTGCGGGGAGCCGGTGTCGCGGCGGGCGCCAAACCTTTGGTTCCCGGGGACTTGATGTTGAGTGGGGGCGGGCTCGAAGGACGCGCGATGGGCGCTGGCCGCAGGGCAAGGTCCAGCGCCGTCTCGACGCGGTCGAGGAGATGAAACTTCACCGTCTTGCGGATGGCCTCGGGGATCTCTTCCAGGTCCCGCTCGTTGCGGCTGGGGATCAGGATTTCCTTCACGCCCGAGCGATGCGCGGCCAGGCACTTTTCCTTGATCCCGCCCACCGCGAGCACGTTGCCGCGAAGCGAGATCTCGCCCGTCATGGCCGTGTAGTCCTTCACCAGACGTCCGGTGACCAGCGAGGAGAGGGCGATCAGAATCGCCACGCCCGCGGAAGGCCCGTCCTTGGGGGTCGCCCCCGCGGGGACGTGGACATGGAAGTCGAAGCTTGCGAACTCATCGTCCGAGACCGACAGGATGTGGCGATTGGCGCGCAGGAAGGTGAGCGCCGCGGAGGCGGACTCCTTCATGATCTCGCCCAACTGGCCGGTGAGCTGGAGGCGCCCCTTGCCGGGATGCCGGGTGGCTTCCACGAAGAGGATCTCGCCGCCAAAGCTGGTCCAGGCGAGCCCGATGGCAACGCCTGGAAGGGACAAGCGCTCGGCGCGCTCGTTGATCTGCTTCTGGGTGCCGAGGTACTTCTCCAAGTCGTCGGGCTTGATGGAAATGGCCGAGGGGCGGCGGACGGGCTTCTTCCTGGCGGGGGCCTTCGAGCCCGCCTTGGGAGCGGACTTTGGCGCCTCGGCCTCGAGCCTGCTCTCCTCCTCGGCGATCTTGCGCGCCACCTTGCGGGCGATGGAGGCGATCTGCTTTTGCAGCGTGCGGACGCCCGCCTCCTGGGTGTAGTCGCCGATGATGTGGCGCAGCGCGGGGGGCGTGAAGCGCAGGTCGGACTTGCGAAGGCCGGTGTTCTCGATCTCGCGCGGGACAAGATAGCGCTTCGCGATCTCGAGCTTCTCGCTCTGCATGTAACCCGCGATGCGGATGATCTCCATGCGGTCGCGCAGTGGGCCGGGGATCGTGTCGAGCGAATTGGCCGTCGTGATGAACATGACCTTGGACAGGTTGATGGGC
>CAYTRP010000402.1:1668-3630 GCA_964440195.1 uncultured Candidatus Sumerlaeota bacterium | reverse complement strand
TCATCGCCTTCAGGACATGGCTGATGGAAGTTCCCGAACTCGAGCAGGCCGAGGCCGCGCTCATAGCGAACCCGCGCTCATCCAACTCGCGAACCAGCGCCCTGCCGTCCCTTCCCGGGAAAGACACGTTCAGAGTATTCGGCAAAGAGCCGGTCGCCGGGGTGTTCCGGTGTGCCGAGGGGACATGGGCCTTCACGAGGTCCCACAAGAGGTCCCTCAAGCCGGCCAGTCGAATGCTCTCCGCATCCAACTCCTCATTGGCGATTCGCACGGCTGCCGCCATCCCAACGATCCCCGCAACGTTCTCCGTGCCGCCCCTCCGACGGGCTTCCTGCCCCCCGCCGGAAGAGATCGGGCTTAGCTCCCGCCCCGATCGAAGGTAGAGGAATCCAACGCCTTTGGGGCCATAAACCTTGTGAGAAGCAAAGGCCGCCGAGTCGCATTGCCAGTGACGGACGTCGATGCGGATCTTGCCGAGAGCCTGAATGGCATCCACATGCCTGATAATGCTACCTTTCGATCCCTCCACCTCGCAAAGAGCTTTTACGTCGCCAAGGCTGCCGACCTCATTGTTCGCCGCAAGAATCGCCAGAAGGGAACACTCTCCCAAATGAAGACCCGCGACCGATTGGGGGGAGAGACGGGCCTCATCATCGACGGGAAGCTCCGTCAAGGTCAGGGAAAACAGCCCTGCCAGATCGTGCAGGGTATCTCGAACCGCCGCATGGTCTGCATTCGATGACAGCAGATGCGGCCTCATCCCCTGACGGATGGCTGAATGGACGAAACCCCTCAGCGCCAGATTGTTGGACTCCGTCCCTCCCGAGGTGAAGATGACCTCCTCGGGAGCGGCGTTGATGGCCCTCGCAATCGCCCGCCGGGCTCTTTCGACCGCGACCCGGGATTGCACGCCTTCCAGATGGATGGAGGAAGGATTGCCATGGTATTCGCGCAACCACGGCAGCATCTCCTCCAGGACGCGCGGGTCCAGGGGAGTGGTGGCGTTGTGATCGAAGTAGACGCGCTCATCCACCCGGCATCACCTCTCCCCTGCCCAAGGACGGCGGCTGGGGCCACTTTCAGCGAACGCGCGAGCTGGCCAGTACCTCTGACAGGAGCAGGGTCGCGTTGAATCGCGTGTCCGTCGGCAACTTGGTGTCCGAGATCATCGCGTCGAGGAGCGCCACGGCGGGCTTGAGCCGACCGCTCTTGATGCACACGTTGGCGGCATTCCACCGGAGGGGAGCGGCCCGCGAATTGAGATCCTCAAGCCCCAAGGCAAACGTGACGGCCTCCTCTCCCCTGCCGAGGGAATCCAACTCGTGCAGGATCATCGTCGCGGCATCGTCGGAAGGGTGCATCTCCCACGACTGGCGATGAAGCTCCAGGGCATCTTCAATCTGGCCCGCCGAAAAGGCGAGGTCGCCACGAAGCTTGACCGGCAACCATGCCTTGGGGAATCGCGCGGCCAACTCTTCGACCTTGGCGCGCCGCTCGTCGGCGCCGGTGTGCCAAAGCACGAGGAGCTCGGCAACCTCCACCGAGTTGGGGGCCTTCTCCAGAAACGCCTGAAGCAGGTCAAATGCTTCCTTGGTCCTGTCCTGCTGGTGCAGCGCGCGGGCGAGCGCGACGGCCACCTTGGAATCCGAGGGTTGGGATGCGTGGGCGACGCGCAGATGCTTCTCCGCGTTGACCGGCTGGTCGCGAAGGAGATCGCCGACGCCGACGTAGTGATTGGCCTCGGGGGAATCCGGCTCCAGGTCCATGGCGCGCTTTGCGATGAGGGCGGAGATGTCGAAGCGCCGCTCGTCATACTGCGTCTTCGCGATCTTGAGGATCTCCGAAACCTTGCGCACCGCGAAGGCCTTCTCCACTTCCTTGCCGAGTGCCTCCGCGTAGGCCTTGCGATGGGCAAACCGGCACTTGGTCAGGTCGCGGGGATTCAGGTGCACCGGGATCAAT
>CAYTRP010000402.1:0-1658 GCA_964440195.1 uncultured Candidatus Sumerlaeota bacterium | reverse complement strand
GTCGCGACGAGTTCCTTCTGCACGGAGGCATTGCCGGGATTCTGCTGCATCAACTTGTGGAGCAACCGGCGCATCTCCTCGACCTGCCCCAGCCGGCCGAGCACGCGCGCGCGCAGCAGGCTGTAGGAGACATTCTGGCCGAAGGCCGTCGCCGCGTCGTTAAGGTGCTGGAGCGCTTCCTCCGCCTCGCCCTTCTGGTAAAGGGCGGTGCCGAGCGAGTACTTGGAGCGTGCATCCCCCGGTGGTTCCGCGACCATCTTCCTCAGCAGGGAGATGGCGTCATCCAGCCTTCCGGCCGCCTGGAGCGCGATGACCTCCTCGTGCTGCTGGAGCCGCGTGCGCACGGAGCGGTACGTCCAGGCATCCGGGGAATCGGGAAACTCCTCAAGGTACTTGCCGATCCACGTGGCCAATTCGGCTATGTTGACGCCCGCTCCCTCGAATCGGCGGACCTCCTTGCGGGGGACCGGCAATTCCTTGGGCAGCGCATATTGCTCCCGCAGGATCGGGGGTAATGGGTGGATTGCCCAACGCCCACCGGAGGCGGGGAGACTGGGCGGCTTGGAAGAAGTGCGTTTCATGGGGTCCCTGGCGCAAGAAAGTGAGGGGAAAAAAGCCCGCCCGATTTTCCGGGCGGGCGGGACTTCGTGTTCGGGAATCACACAACCGCGAGGAACGGCTACTCCATCAACTTGCGGACGGTTCCATCGGATGGATTGAGAATATCAAAGGGCGTTAGTGTCATCGTGTCCGTTACCACCACGAACGCATTGACCGGAGTGTCCACTGGGACATCTCCCGGCCTGTAAAGCTCGAACCGGCGGCCTTCCACCATGGCGACCGATCCCCGGTAGCGGCGATCCCAGTCGAGGACGAAATCCCGCAAGGAGTCCTTCTGCTCGCGGCGCCACTCCGCCAACGCAACGCGCCGCTCGGCACGATCAACCAGGCGTGCCGACATCTCGTTCATGAACTCTTCCTGCCGGGTCTCCAGGTCGCGAACCCGGCCCACCGCCGTCTCGTACATGTTGATGACGTCGCGCTGCAGCGTCTGCACCGTCACGGGTGCAATCTGGACGGATCCACCACCTCCACCGAAATTCTGGCCGGGAAAGGCATTGCCACCAAAACCACCGGCAGCCGGTCCGCCAAAACCACCGCCGAACGCGGGGTCCGCGAATCCGGGCCCCCCAAAGCCCTGGTCAAATCCAGGCTGCTGGCCCGGGAACCCCCCGCCGAATTCTCCTCCCCCAAAACCGGGTTGCCCCAACGGATTGGCTCCAAACCCGAACTGCTGATTCGTGGTTGTCCCCGGCGTGCCGGACATGTCCGGTTGGCCGGGCCAACGAACCGACAGCATCAGCGGCGACTCGATGTCGCCACCGAGGCTGACGCGCTGAACGTAATCCGCCCAGAGATCAAGCTGCTCGTAATAAAGCACCCACTGCGCCCAGATGACGGGCGGGGTGGAATTGTCGTATCCAACCAGCGTGCCCGTGCGGATTTCTTCGCGAATCGAATCCAGTCTCTCCGTGTCGAAGGCTTGTGCCGCCTCGCGCGTCATCTCGCGGCGCACCACGACTTCCCGTCCATCCCATGCCACGGTGGTGGTGTAACGAAACTCCATCACGGAACCAATGCCATCGGGATTCACTTCG
>CAYTRP010000401.1:2617-3642 GCA_964440195.1 uncultured Candidatus Sumerlaeota bacterium | reverse complement strand
GATTGGAGAGTGGATGCGATCGGGGGGGCCGACCCCGCAGGGAAAGTGAAGCGTGCTTTTTCGGGGACGGGATTCGGTCCTTCCTCTTCCTCGTACCCAAGGGCACCTGCTTCGAGGGTTAGGGCGCAAAATGCCTCCCATTCGTCCAGGGAAGATTGGGCGGGCGGGGCAATCACAGCCTGTGTCCACGTTTTCATGCAGATAGCCGTACTCTGCCCGTGGGGTGCAGGCAAGGTGTGTGTGGGCACGAGCGGGTGTTTTGCTCGACGCGGCGGGCGGGCTTGTGTGACGGTTTGGGCATGAGACTGGAAGTGCTGACACTTTGCCTGCTGGGCCTTGGGATGGGTCACCTGTGGTGGCAGGCGATGAATCGCGTGTTCTCGTATGTGCCGGACAGGGGGCCCAAGTCGCTGCTGCACGCGGGGACATTCGTGCTGATGGTGCCGGTGCCCCTGGTATTGTTGATCGTGTTTCGCGATGTGCCCGATGTTCGCGAGGCATTGCGATGGAGCCCACGGACATGGGACTCATGGCTGCTGTTTGGGACGTGGGCGGCGACGTGGATGCTGCTGTTTTGGCGAGGGAGCCTTTGGTTCCTGGACAGGATCATTCCGAGGCACTCGGGACGCGTGCTGGCGCGCAGCGTTTCCATGCCGCGCGTGCATCATCCTCCGTCGCCGCTGCCGATTTTTCTCCGGCCCTTTGACACGACGTGGAACCTTGAGATCCAGGAAATGGACTTGCAGGTGCCGGACCTGCCGGTGGTGTTCGACGGATTGCGGGTGTGCCTGTTCACGGACATGCAATACGAGTCGCTCTGGGGGCAGGGCCGGTACTTTCGCGATGTGGTCGCGGAGGTGGAGAAGATCCCGTGCGACGTGATGGTGCTGGGGGGGGACTTCGTGAACCGCCGCCAGGCAATCCCGGCGTCGGTGCGGTTGCACGCGCGCCTGGGCGGGAACCTTGCCACATTGGCGGTCATGGGGAATCATGACTATTGGAGCAACGCCCCGCTGTTGCGGAAG
>CAYTRP010000401.1:1715-2607 GCA_964440195.1 uncultured Candidatus Sumerlaeota bacterium | reverse complement strand
GCGGGAATCGCGCTGATGCACAACCGCCGCTGGTCGCTGGATCGCGCGGGGAGGCGGCTGACCTTCGTGGGCAGTGACGCTCCATGGGACGGGCGGCGAACGGATTGGGCGGACCTGCTGGCGAGGGAAACGCACGAGACGATGGTTGTCGTCACGCACACGCCGGATAACGCGCCCATTGCCGCACGGCATGGCGCAAGCCTTGTGCTAAGCGGCCACACGCATGGTGGACAGGTGCATCTGCCGGGGCTGGGCCCCCTGTATGTCCCCTGCCGGCGGGGGCACGAGTTCGTGGCGGGCGCCTACGACATTGGCGAGGATTGCGTGCTGGTGATTTCGCGGGGCATTGGGATCAGTTCGTCGAAGCTGCTGGGCGGCGGAAGGAGCCTGTGCCCTCCCGAAGTGTTGTTCCTGACGCTGCGGGCCGAGTTGACCGAGGTCTCGGTGGCCGCGGAAGAGGGATCACGGTTGGGGAAGCGGACGGTGGTGCGTGGGGTGGAGGGTTATTCGACGCGTTCGTAGACCGCCATCTCGTAAAGACATCCCAGTGCCGGCAAGGGCCACTTCTTGATGCGGCGAGCACGGAACCCGGCCCTGACGGCATCGGCGAAGACGTCCTGCACATTCGCGACGTGGTAATCGCCGGGAAAGCCGACCATCCACCTGCCAAGGCGGTAGAGGGCATTCTCCGAGGGGCCCGAGATCACAAGCCGTCCGCCGGAGTTTAGCTTTCGTCCGAACAGCCGAAGAATCTCGACACGGTCCTGAACATGTTCGAGGACATTGGCGGCAATCACCAGGTCGAGAGTGGCGTCGGAAATGCGAGATTCGAGTTCCCCGGGTGGGAACAAGGTGATCTGGACAAGCCCGAGTTCGCGGCACAGGAGCCGGG
>CAYTRP010000401.1:0-1705 GCA_964440195.1 uncultured Candidatus Sumerlaeota bacterium | reverse complement strand
CGACTGAGTTTCGCCCGGCTCCTGTGCCGCGAACTCAGTCGCAGGTCCGTTGCATAGACCGTCGAACCCTGGTTCGCCCATGAGGGGAGAAGGACACCGGTTCCGCATCCGAAATCGAGGGTACTCTCGCCGGGTTTTGAGGCTGCGAGGCGCTCTATCCAGTGGAGTTTTCGCCAGAAAACCCATCGAGACAGGACGCTCCCCCGGGTGTAGGCGGGGATGGCCATGTCGTTGACGGCTTCCCGGCCCAGCTTGGCCCTGAGGTGTCTGGCGAGGCGCGCGAGAAGCGGTTGGAGCCGACGGCGATCTGGCATGTCTTTCCCTGAATTGATGGGGTGCCTTGATGGATAAAGGCAGCTTGCCCACCCGTTGCAATGGGTTCCTCAATCCATGGAGAGAAAAAGGCATTCCCCCCAGCGGGTGGCGCGTCGCTTTCCATCGCGGGGTCACGGTGAGCAGACATCATGCATCTGGTCGTGGTCCTTCCCGCCCTGAACGAAGCCAAGACGATCCAGACTGTGATCGAGGGGATTCCTCGTCAGATCGAGGGGATTGATCGGGTTTCCATTGTCGTGGTGGACGACGGATCAACGGACGAGACGGCGGAACTGGCGCGAGGCGCGGGGGCGCATGTGGTGTCGCACGCGGGGAATCGGGGGTTGGGGGTGGCATTCGCCACGGGTGTGGATGCGGCGCTGGCGATGGGCGCGGACATCATGGTGAACATGGACAGCGATGGGCAGTTCAATCCCGCGCACGTTCCGCAGTTGATCGAACCGATCGTCAAGGGGCGGGCGGAGTTCGTGAGCTGTTCGCGATTTGGCAACCCCGCCTACGAGCCGAAGATGCCGTGGATCAAGCGGCTCGGGAATGATTGGATGACCCTGTTGGTCAACCTGATCGCGCGCCCCAGGACGCGGTTCACGGACGTGTCCTGCGGCTTTCGCGCCTACACGCGCGAAACGCTGCTGAAGCTGAACCTGTTCGGGACGTTTACCTACACGCAGGAGACGTTTCTGGACCTGGCGGTGAAGGCCATCCCGATGGCCGAGGTTCCGCTGCCGGTGCGGGGTGTTCGCCAGTTTGGCAAGTCGCGCGTGGCGCGGAATCTCTGGAACTATGCGCTGCAGACCTCGGTGATCCTGCTGCGCTCGATGCGCGATTACCGGCCGCTGGTCTTTTTCGGCTCGATCGGCGTCCCCATCGTGGCGCTGGGGGTTTTGCAGATCGCGTGGGTTTCGATTCATTGGCTGATCACGGGCTTCACGAGACCCTACACATCGCTTATCATGACCGGGAGCACGACTTTCCTCGCGGGGTTCATCCTGTTGATCATGGCGCTGCTGGCGGACATGCAAGGCCGCGAGCGGATCATCCAGGAGCGGTTGCTCTACTTCGCCAAGAAGGAGCATTATGCGCGGTTGTCCGCGAAGGATGCCGACCGGGACCCATGATCGAGACGAGGACGTCCAGGGGCGGGATTGGCAGGATGGGCGTCCTCGCGGGGTGGACACTCCTGCTCGTCATCTTCGGCGATTACGGCACCTTCAACATCGATGAAGTCCATTACCTGCTGGCTGCGCATCAATTCAGCACGGAGGGCACCTTTTTGGTGCCGAACGGCTTTGCGGAATTTCGCCACGACGTGATGCTGTTCATGCATCCGCAGCCGCTGGAGGCATTGCCGGCGCAGCGGGAGCTGACG
>CAYTRP010000400.1:0-3685 GCA_964440195.1 uncultured Candidatus Sumerlaeota bacterium | reverse complement strand
CCAGGCGTTCGGCGACCAGCCGCCCGATGGAGGCGATTTCCTCCCCGGCCATCCCGAGGGCCTGGCGAAACCGCGCGACCTCCTGCTCGATTTGGTCGTCGGCGATTTCGTAGGAGTCGCCGGGCTCGCCCTCGGTCTCGATGACGCAGGCAGGCCCAATGGCCACCCCGTCAGAGACACCCTGGCCGTCGAAGAAGAATGTTCTCCTGCCAGCCATGGGTTGGGGGGAACTCCGGTGAGGATGGGATTCAGGGAATCGGGGAATGAAAGGGCTAAAAGACTCTGGCGTGAGGGAGGGAGGGGGTCAGGCTTCGGCGAGGGGCTCGCCGAAGCCCGACTCCACGAGTTGGCGCAGGCCTTGGCAAAGGTCCTCGGACCCCTCGCCATCGGCGACGATACTCAAGACGGAGCCGGGACCTGCCGCGAGCATCATCATCCCCATGATGCTCTTGCCGTTCACGGCCATTCCGTCCTTGGTAACGGTGACTTCGCACTCGGGGAACTGGCCAGCCAGCCGGACGAACTGCGCCGCAGGCCGTGCGTGGAGGCCTTGCTGGTTAACGATGGTGACTGTTGCTTCGATTCTCAAAGACTCCACTGGTCAGCTGCTCTTTCTGGAATCTGGGTCCAAAGTGTTATTTATCAGAGTTCTGATGTGGGTTTTGGTCCGCGCCGGGAGTCCTCCACGTCCGATGAGGCAAGTTGATAAGTCTCCCGGTGTCTCAAATCCAGCGAAATCCTGCGAGAAATGGATGGAGCCGTCCATTTTGCGTGGTCCATAAGGAGGGGCCGTGAACCGGCTCCGACCCGCCCGGGGATTGCGTCAATGAAGCGCTTAATTGTCAAGGCCCAAATGGAATAGAAATTCATGAGCAACCGCGAATCCGAGTCCCAAGAAGCCGAAGCTAAGCCCAAGAGCCGCAGGCTTTTCCTTGCGATCCCGTTGTCCATTGAGATCCGGCAAAGGGTGGCCGACCTGAGCGGCAGGCTTCAAAAGGGGGCGCGCTTCACGCCTTTGACCGCGAGTTGGGTTCCGCCGGAGAACTTTCACCTGACGCTGCACTTTCTGGGGTCTGTTCGTGAGGATCTGGTGGCGGGGCTGGAGGCCCGGTTGACAGATCTTCGCAAGTCGGATCTGGCGCTCCGGCTCTCCTTTTGTGGTCTGGGGTATTTTCCCCATTCGCGTGCGCCCAAGGTGTTGTGGATGGGTGTCCGGCAGCCTCCGAAAGAGTTGGAGCAGTTGGTCGCGCTCTCCGGCCGGGCGATCACCGAGGCGGGCGTCGCGCTTCAGCACGACAATTTTCACCCCCACATCACGCTTGCCCGGTTCAAGTCATTGAAAGGGACGGCGGCATTCGTTGCCATGGCCCGGAGCTATGAGCGGGCAGAGGCTGGGACGCTCGCGGTGGATAGCCTTGTGTTGATGGAGAGCTGCCTGGGGAAGGACGCGCCCGAGTACCGCGAGGTTTTCCCGATCGCGCTCTCCCGGTAGCTGCCGGGGGGCGGATTTGGAGCCTCGGGAATCGCCGGAGTTCGTTCAGGGGCGGATCGCGATCATGGCGGCGCGGACCCCATCATTGCGGACGTCGGGCTCGCCCAAGACGTCCTGGCCCAGATAGACGACCTGTGTGGACCGGCGCCCGGGAGTGCGGCTGAAGAGGAAGCGCAGGGGCGTTCCCGTCGTGGGCTTCCTGCCCCGCGCGATGATCTGCGCCATGGTGCCATGGACGCCCTGGAAGTCATCGGGCATCGATGTTCCCACCCGGTACTCGATCAAGCCGCGGCCGGGCTGGAACTCGTTGGCCATGTGGTAATCCCAGGGGAACTCCGACCGGAAGGAGCCGTCGTGGATGTTGTTTCCGAGGGTGATCCAGTTGTCGAGGTCATGGTCGAAGATTTCGATGATTTCCGGGTCGTATTCGATGATGAGAGTGGCGCCATCGATCATGGAGTAGACCCGGTTATCGAGGACAATGTCGATGGGGAAGATCTCGCCGACCCTTGGGGGGTCCTTGGGGGGCACGAGTTCGAGACGCACGCCGCCGATTCGCTCGCTGGAGCCGGTGTAGAGCATTGGCTCCTGCCGCATGAGTTCGGCCTCGGCGGGATCGGAGGGGACGATCATGACGCCTATGGACAGGGTTCCATCCCCCTCCTGCCAGACTTCTCCAAGAACTCCCTGTGTGTTGTTGAAGAGTTCCGTGGGGCGTCCGTCGCGGTCCCTGCCGAAGACGATGGGGGTGAAGAGGACGGGTTGCAGGGCTTTCCATTCGATGAACATCAGGGCATCCTCGGGATCGACGACCGGCTCGACGAGGTTTGCCTCGTAGACAATCTGGCCCCGGTCCTTGTTGAGGGACATTCTCGGGCGGCCCGACACGCGGTCGGCGATCAGGCCGTCATTCAACTTCAACGGGCTGACATAGGAGGGGTTGTAGTCGATGACGACTCTCAATCCGGTTACGGGCGTGCGGCGGCGATTGCTGAGCACGACATCGGTGACAAAGTTGCCCCCCTGGATGAGGGTAAGGTCCTGGCTGTCCGGCTCCGGGGTGAGGCGCAGCATCAGGTTGTCAGGATTGGATGCGATGGAAAAGTCGCCCGAGAAGGCGCTGGCGGGAGGGGTGGTGCCCGCGTCTCCCCGACCGGTACGCCGGAGTTCACCCGGTGAGAGGGTGTCCGGGGTGGCAACGGGTTCCACGGGCGCGGATTCCGGGGGGTTTTCGGGGGCGTCCGTCTGTGCGGGAGGAGCCGGGCGCTCGCCTTGGATGACGACAACTTCGGGTGCTGGGGAAGCCGGAGGGGGCGAGGTGGCAGGACGGGAGTCCTGGCCCAAAATCACAAGGGGGAGAAAGGTAAGGATGAGGAGGATTGCGGATTCAAGGCGCATGGGACAGGGGAATCGCAGGAGGGCATGCTTTCGATGGAGACGACCGGAGTCGAGGGTCAAAGTTTGGTCATGCCCCCGAAGTCGCACAACGCGAATTTGGGAGGGATCCGTACCGAGGGCCCCCGCGAAGAGAAGTCCACGCGGTCGAGCCTTTGTTTGCCAGCCCACCGCACCCATCGGGCGCACGGTCGCCCGCCCTCACCGCGCGGGCCATGCGGCGACGAACCCGCCCGGCGTTTTTTGGCCATGACGAGGGACTCCTGGGAGGCTTTTCGTATAGCCTCACCGCGAGGGTGGCCACCTAATGCTGCCAGTTGGTGGCCACCCAAATACTGTCAGTTGCCCCGTAGCCCATGGGAAGTATCCCCATGCTTCCCGTCGCCACCTTATCAACCGGCCAAGGTCGAGCAACACGCCTTGGCTGCCATATCCAAGTCCTGGGGCCAATCCATGGAACCAAATCGTCCAAACGCCTTTTCGATTGAAGATCCGCACGCCTTCCCCGCCGAGGACGTGTTGAAAAAGCTCGCCAGTTCCGCCGAGGGCCTCTCGCCCGGGGAAGCCGCCCGGCGCCTCGAATCTGTCGGCCGCAATCGCCTTCCCGCGCCCCCGAGAGAGGGGATGCTCAAGCGATTCTTCAAGCACTTCCACGACATGCTTATCTACATCCTCATCGTCGCCGCCGTGGCGAAGTTCGGCCTTGGACAGTATGTCGATGGCGTGGTGATCCTCGTTGTCGTCATTGTCAACGCGCTGATCGGGTTCATCCAGGAGGGGAAGGCCGAGCAGGCCCTC
>CAYTRP010000399.1:0-3687 GCA_964440195.1 uncultured Candidatus Sumerlaeota bacterium | reverse complement strand
GACTGGCATCAGGGAGATGTTCGCATAGGGAACCGGCTCATTCGTCTCCGCATCGACAACTTCCACTCGGATCCTTTTGACAGCCAGATGCAGCTTGTAGGTGTCCTCGCCGCTGCGCTTCATCTCCTCCAGCGCCGCGGCCAAATCGATCTCGCCGAGCGGGATCTCAACGGGGTAGCTGCCGAAGCTGACTTCCGCGCGGCAATTGTAGACACCCGCCGGAAGATGGACTTCTCCCCGCAGATCACGATCCAGCCGCACGTGCTGCGACGCGAACGAACTCATTGTATCCAATTGCAAGCTTGCACCGGCAGTTCTTAGTTCGGAATCCAGGACCAGTTGCACGGGAAGCGTCAGCGAAGCCGGGATTGTCAAGCGGACCGCCTCGGCTTCCTGACCGCTCGCGAGCGTGACCTGCACCCGATTGGACTCTCTTCCGTCGGGTGTTTTTGCGTGAATCTCGTATGTGGCAGGGGGCATGTGGAAAATCTCAGCATCACCGGTGAATGATGCCTCCCGAGTCCAGCCCCGTTCGCTCGTGCGCGTGGGATGCCAGTACCCAAATGGTTCCCATATGCCAATGGAGTACTCCTCCCCCAGCATCAAGCCTTCCACCTCGACCCCAAAATCCACCGGCTGGACATCCATCAGATCGATCTGCAATATCTCGCCCGGCGACAAGGATACGACTTGGGCTACCTTGACGACCGGCGGCTCATTCGAATCGTCCTCCAGCAGCACCGTGTAGTGCGCGGGGGCGGGAAGGTCCCGAAACTCGCCTTCGCCGGCAACAATGGTCGTCTGCCAATTTCGGAATGACTGCATTTCGTCAAAGCGCCAAGACATCCTCAGTGGCTGATTGGCATCTCGATATTCATACAGAAGTGAACCTCTGGGAGAATCCATCAGGTTACGCGTAACGCTTTCCGGGACGACTTGGGCACTGAGGCCGGAGTTGGCGAAGAGATGGATGCCACCCGTTTGGAACACGATCCAATCTTCTTCGCGGAGACGCCGAGGAAAAGGGTCGACTCCCAGATTGACTTGCCTGCTGCGCAAGGGAGCCTTCCCCTGAACTTGCAGGCCAATTACGCAAGACCCTTTCGGGAGATGGACCGGATCGGGCGAACCACCCAGCGGTGCACGATCAATACGAAGTTGACTCCTGACAAGTGAAGCCAAAGTCGGATCTACCGCTGCACGCTTTGCCGACAGGAATCCTTGGGATTCCGTAAAGAATGAAGGGAGGTCCAGCCTTATCGACTCCACAGTTAGCGCTTCGACCTGGCCCAAACCGATTAGCAAGGGGTACAGCAAATCTACGTCCATCTGGATGTATCTCTCGACTTCCACGACGCCTCGTTGCATCGGGATCTTCATCTCGACAGCATGGAGTTTGTGGATCTCCTGACGAGATGGGAGGATCGCATTCCATTCCACGAGGCACACCGTCTCCAACTCCTCAAACCCAAGCTGCACAGGCCCCGGCTCCCCGGCGGGCTTTTCGTCCCCATTGACGCTCAACATCACCGGAGGAGCCCAAGTCGAACTTGATCGCCAGACGACAACAAGGCACTCCAAGCTGTCCTTTCGATTCCAAGTGAAACGAGCGGTGTCGCCCGAGCCAACAACGAGCTCCTCTTCCAAGGAGAAGAGGCCTGTACGGGGATCATTGCGAAGAATCCAAAGGGCATCCCGGCTGCTGCGATCGGCGCTTCGAGGGCGTTGGATGTCGAAAATCACTTCTATCCGGGCAGAATCCTGCTCGCTTTCAAGTGGATGCGGAATGCTTCCATTCCCGGATTCAATGCCTCTAATTCGTAGCGACGTGTTGGAGTCGCCGCTTGACTGTTGGTAGTCGGAGGGCGGCATCGAGTTCTTCTGGGGCAGATCAGCCGTTCCCGTGAACTGCGGACCGCCACTTGTCGTGACCTGCTGCAAGGCAGAAGCCAGTAGCAGCACCAAGACTGCGAGTCCCGCAGCGGCGACCAATGACTTCGCTTTCACCGTTAATCCTCCTGACGCTTGCAGAATCCTGCTATGGTGTCGAAACATTGCCACCAAACTCAGGCTGGCAGCTATTCGGGGCGGTTGATCCCGTGCCACATGTGTTGGCGCCTGAATCGTTGCAGGTATTGATACTCTCGCCGTCAGTTCCGCAGCTATTGCTCACTCCCGTCGACGAGGTACACACATTTGAATTGATATGACCGCAGACGTTGGCTTGATACTGGTCTCTACATTCGTTGGCGCCAGGGTCAGTACATGTGTTCTGTGTCCCCGCCTGGATACCACATGTGTTCGCATTGGCTTGTGCTTCACACACATTCTTATAAACTGCAGTGCAGTTGCGATTCTTGTTCTGTTGTGCTGCCGTGCAGTGGTACTTAGTGTTCGGATTCGCCAGCGAACATGTTGGCGACGCATCCTGCGTACACATATCCGTCTCCGGCTGGTTACACGATCCCGTCCCCGGCGGTTCCTCGAGGCAGATATCCGGGATGAGTTCGCCGCATCCCGGATGCGCCCCCATCGCCCGGCTCGGCATCACCGCAAAACTCCCCGGCGCGGCCAGCGCCACAAACGTCAGCTTCAGGAACAGGCGCTTCGACGGGTCGATGGGCTTGCGCCCGGCCAGACGCGGCAGGTCCGCCAGCCGCACGGGCCCGACAATATAGCGCGCCCCCTTGGGTTCCTCGGGCGTCTCCTCGCAACTCTCCGGGACGGCATCGGTTTTCTTTTCCGTGTTCTCCGGCATGGGTGCCACTCCTGACAGGGGATGGGCAAATCGGATTCTCCTCGTCGAGGGTGAAACCTCATGGCTGGGCGGTTGCGGGCAGTTCAACTTCAAGAAAGTGGCGCTGGTTGGGCGCGAGCGTGATCTCGCGCTCGGTGAGTGGGCTATCTGGTGGACCAACAACCACGCGAACCGGGCCGGGGGGGAGGCCGTACCAGGTGAAGCGGCCACCGAAATCCGACCGGGCATCTTGAAGGTCATGGAACGATTCCGAAAGGCCAGGCACATCGTCGGCGGTGTAAACAACCGACAGGAGGATGTTGGCGCGTTCCGCGTGGCCGAACCCCGTCAGGGCAATCTGGAGGTCGCTCCCGTAGGGCAGGGTCACTTCGATGGGCTCCGGATTTTCCGCATCGATCCAGAATGGCCCGGCGAGGTGTGACCTGAATATCTTCTTGCGTGTCGGTATCTCTCTATCCCTGTGGGGTCCGGACACGTAGAAAGCCGTGTCCGTGTTCTTCCTCGTCTTGAGGATGGCGCGCCCCAGTTGATCCGTTATGCCTTGCCATGGAATGCTGAAATGGCCGCCGGGGCCGTCGATCACGACCGGGCCGACTCTGGCACCCGGGACTTCGACTCCGTCGGGGTCCCGCACGGTGACCATGACCTCGGTGTTCCACTTGGACAGCTCGATGCGTAATCCCTTCGATGCGGCCTCCTTCGGTTCAATGATCGTGATGTCTGTCGCATAGTTGGCGGCATTCGTGAGAACAGCCAGTTTCCGTCCGGTTGGCGCATAGACATCCACGCCACCTGATTCATTGGTTGCGCCACTGAGGCGTGGATATCGCTCAAGCGTGGTCCATGCGATGGCGGACGCGGGGATGTCCTCCGAGACTGGCATCAGGGAGATGTTCGCATAGGGAACCGGCTCATTCGTCTCCGCATCG
>CAYTRP010000398.1:0-3699 GCA_964440195.1 uncultured Candidatus Sumerlaeota bacterium | reverse complement strand
AGACATGCGAGCAGGTCGCCGTCATGTACGCCGGCCAAATCGTCGAGTACGGCACCACCGACGCCATTTTTGAAACGCCCATGCACCCCTACACGCTCGGGTTGCTCAACTCCCGCCCCTCCCTCGCCGACATCCGAACCAGGCAAAGCCTCAACCCCATCAAGGGCGCCGTCCCGAGCCCCTCCAAGCACCCCGCAGGCTGTCGATTCCATCCCCGATGCCCCTTCAGCACCCCGGAATGCCACAGCGAGTTGCCGGAGATGCGCGAACTGCGCCCGGGGCACACCGTGCGCTGCCACTGGGCCGAGAAAATCCTCGACGGCGACCAACCCACCCACGAAGTGGAAACCTTCGCGGTGGGGTAGAGCAGGAAACGGGAATTGGGAGTTGGGATCTGGGGAAGAGAAATGCTGGATTGCCGCAAAAAGGCGCAAAAGCGCAAAGGGGGACTACAAACGGCTGAATGACTGGGCTGAATGACTGGGCTGAATAACCCGGCACAATTGTCAGCCTCGACACCCCAAATCCCAGATCCCAGATCCCTGTCCCCAACCCCTAATCCCCGCTGCGCAGCAGCTTCCCATCGGCGATCTTGAAACTTCGTTTCGCCCTCTTCGCCACGGCCGGGTCGTGCGTCACGATGATCAGCGAACGCCCCTGCCCCACCGTTTCATCGAGCACCACCTGCATCACCTCGCTGCCGGTTTTCTGATCAAGGTCCCCCGTCGGCTCGTCCGCCAGGACGATGAGCGGGTCATTCATCAGCGCCCGCGCCAACGCCACACGTTGCTGCTCGCCACCGGACAATCGCGAGGGGCGATGTGTCATGCGCTCGCGCAGCCCGACCCGCTCCAACAACTTGGTGGCCCGCGCGATCAACTGGGGCGCATGTCCCCGCGCGATCATCCCGGGCAGGAACACATTCTCCAGCGCCGTGAAATCCGGGAGCAGATGGTGAAACTGGTAGATGAACCCCACCTTGCGCGCACGAACGGAGGCGAGCGCCCGGGGCCCCAACGATGCATAGGAGACCCCCTCCAGCGTCACATCCCCCGCCGTTGCGCGATCGAGGGCACCAAGGATGTGCAGCAACGTGGACTTTCCCGAACCGCTCTGACCGACGATCGAGATATATTCTTCCCGGTGCAGATCCAAGTCCACCCCCGTCAAGACCGGGAGGATGCGATCCCCGTCGCGGTAGGTGCGCGTCACGCCCTTGGCGCGGAGCAGAAGGCTATTGGTTGGCGGGCGGATGCTTTTATCGGTCATCGGGCTCTTTGGACGTCCTTCCAATGCCGTTCGGTGGTTTTTGACGTATTCGCGGACATGATGCACGCCGCGTCTTTTGCCCGCGCCGACTCGCGCCGCAATGAATCCCAACGGGATTCCAAAACGCCCTCATTCCAGCGCTCCTCAATGCCGCCAGATGAGCCAAACGCGAGTGAATCCCAACGGGATTCCGTAACATAGCCCAGGGTTGTCGCGCGCGTTTTTTGGCGCGCGGCTACCCTGGGTGACGCCGCCACAAGGATTTGAACCCTGAAAGGGTTCCGTAAGAGTTTCATGTCCATTTTACACAACCCCTTCGGGGTAGAAGCTTTTCAGATCATTGCCAACCCCGGGTAGCGCCCCTCGGCCCCTCAACGTAAAGAGGGGCCCCGAGGTGCGCAACCCGGGGCTAGAATACGGAATCCCGTTGGGATTCATTGAGGCCACGGCATTTAGGTGCATTGGAAATGCTTCTTCGATGAACAATGCAAGGGAACAAATCATTGAACGGCATTGGTCTGCTCCAGCTTGC
Organism: uncultured Candidatus Sumerlaeota bacterium; assembly: GCA_964440195.1. Classification (GTDB taxonomy): domain Bacteria; phylum Sumerlaeota; class Sumerlaeia; order SLMS01; family JAHLLQ01; genus CAYTRP01. Next base: position 1,898 of record CAYTRP010000398.1, on the reverse strand, counting down.
GGAACGCGGCGGGGAGGAATTCGGCGACGTCGCGGATGATCGTCGCCCGGGGGGAACGATCACGCGCCAGCAGGTCCGAGGCAAGCCCTCCGACGAAGGATCCGAGGATTGCCGCCTGACGGGGGGCCAATCCCTGCGCCAGCAACCCCCCGATCAGCCCCGCGAGCAGGTCCCCGCTCCCCCCCTTGGAGAGCGCCGTGCTCGCCGCCGGAACGTGCAGGATCTCCCGCGTGTCCGGCGATGCCACCAAAGGCCCGAACCCCTTGAGCACCACCGTGGCCCCGAATGCTTCCGCGCAGCGCTGCGCGGCCCCCCATCGATCCATCTGGACGGACGCGATGCCGCCCCCCAGCAGCCGCGCCATTTCCCCCGGATGCGGGGTCAGGACCATGCGCGGACTCATGAGCCTCTTCAGCGCCTCCGAGCCCGCCAACAGCTTCAGGGCATCGGCATCCAACACCATCGGTCCGGGGAATGACTCCATGACCTGCGCCAAAAATTCGCCGGACTCGGAATGGAGCCCCAGCCCCGGCCCCAGCACCAGCACATCCGCCGATTCCAGCAGTGCGCACAGGTCGCACACGTCCCTCCCCCGCTCGCAATCGTCCCGCGAACCACAACAGGTCACTGGACCGAGGTTCTCCGACCACGACGCGCCGGCCTCGGACAACATCACCTCCGGCAATTGGCAGGATGCCGCCAGCATCACCGGCGCCGGGGCGTGCAGCCGGACCATCCCCGCGCCACTGCGCAACGCACCGTGGCACGCCAGAATCGCCGCCCCGGGAAGGAACCGCGACCCACCGCAAACGAGCACATTGCCAAACGTCCCCTTGTGACCACTGGCCGGTCGCGGCGGCAGCAGTCGCGCCGATTCTTCCAGCGTCAGCGTCGCGTGGCGGATGTCCGGATCTTCCAACAGGTCGCGCGGAAACTGAAGGGCCTCCACCCGGACATGCCCGCAACACGCCACGCCGCGCGCGCCGAGCATTCCCACCTTGGGCAGGCCAATCGTCACCGTCAGCGCCGCACGAATCACGGGCTCCTCTTCCGACTGGTGGACGCCATCGGCCGAAAGCCCCGTCGGGATGTCCGCCGCGATGATGGGCGTCCCACTCGCGTTGGCCACCCGCACCACCCGGTCCACGGGAGTACGCAAAGGCAACCGTGCTCCCGTCCCCAGCATGGCATCCACCAACGCGTCTGCATCCCGTAAGAGATCCAGTAGCGGCGCGTCCTCGGTGGGGAGCGGCGTGACTCTCACCCGATCCAGCGGCATGTGCCCCCAGGCAATCGCGGCATCTCCGGTGAGCGCCCCTGAACCCATGACCGGCACCACCACCGCCGAATACCCCGCCTCCACCAGGCGACGCGCGGCAACAAAACCATCCCCGGCGTTGTTTCCCGAACCCGCCAGCACGACAACCAGCCCGGGCTCGACATGGTCCATCACGGCGCGCGCGATGGCCCACCCCGCTGACTCCATCAGGTCTATCCCCGAGATCCCCCGCTCCTCGATGGCTACCCGGTCAATCCGGCGCATTTCGGCGGCAGTGGCGACTTTCATGGGCGGCAGCCAATCCGTTGCAGGGATCCATCCGTCCCTAGTCCTCCCGAATCCGCTGGCGGGGGGAAAGCGGAACTGGAGGTCGGCGGTGGCGATTGCGCCCCTCTCGCTTGCCCCGCGCCCATGCGCCGCGATCTCCTCGACTCATCCAATGCTCCGGAGGATGGCGTGAGCGACGGCAGGATGCAGGAACTGGCAGGGCGATTTGGACAGATGGTGGACCAGGCCCTGCGCGAGATCATTTCGCGCGAGGAACTCATCCCCAACCTACACGATGGCATGCTCTACTCCCTGGGCCTCGACGACGATTCCGCCGCCAAGGGCAAGCGCC
>CAYTRP010000397.1:0-3703 GCA_964440195.1 uncultured Candidatus Sumerlaeota bacterium | reverse complement strand
CGCTGAAAATCACGAATCTCCATGTCTCCGTCGAAGGCAAGCCGACCTTGCGCGGCGTGAATCTCACGATCAACCGCGGCGAGTTCCGCATGCTCCCCCTCCTCCGCCAGGTCGAGGTGCATTGGGGGAGCGAACTGCTGCGCGGCGGGGTCATGCGGTGCCCCTACCCGTCGCCCGAAGACGTTCCCGTCTACTTCATCCAGCAGGACGAACTGTTTGGCCGCGCCGGCCTCTACGGGGAGGCCAACCGGGATTATCCCGACAATGACCGGCGCTTCGCGTTCTTTTGCCAGGCATGCCTGTGGATGCTGAAGGGGCTTGATTGGCAGCCCGACATCCTTCACCTGCACGATTGGCAGGCGGCGCTCATCGCCCCCCTGCTTCGCTTTCATCCGGTGGTCGCCAACGACTTGTTCTACGGCAGGATGCGCACGGTGTTCACGATCCACAACCTGGCCTACCAGGGGAACTTCGACCCGAACATGCTCCCCTTGGCCAGCTTGCCTTGGCGCTTGTTTGCCTCGGACGGCATGGAATTCTTCCAGCATGTGAGCCTGCTGAAGGGCGGCCTGGTCTACAGCGACATGCTGACAACGGTCTCCCCCCGCTATTCGCTTGAGATCCAGACCGATGATTTCGGCGCCGGCATGCAGGGAGTGCTTCGCCGCCGCGCGCCGGATCTCGTTGGCATACTCAATGGGATCGATGAGCGGGTGTGGGACCCGGCGAGCGATCCCCTGCTGCCCTCCCGCTACTCGGCGAAGAACCTGGCGGGAAAGGCGCGCTGTCGCGAGGCACTCTGCAAGGCCTTCGCGCTGCGCAACGATCCCACCCGCCCGGTCATCGGGATTGTCTCGCGCCTGGTGGACCAGAAGGGCTTCGACCTTGTGCGCGACGCGATGGGCGAGCTTCTGGCGAGCGGCGCCTGCATCGCCCTGGTTGGCACGGGAGACCCGGCGTGCGAGCAATACTTCCGCCGCCTCTCGCAGGAGCAGCACGGGCGCGTCGGCGCCGTGCTTGCCTATCGCGAGGACCTCGCCCACTTGGTGGAGGCGGGCAGCGACATCTTCCTCATGCCTTCCCGCTTCGAGCCGAGCGGGCTCAACCAACTCTACTCCATGCGCTACGGGACACTGCCGCTGGTCCGCAAGGTCGGGGGGTTGGCCGATTCAGTGACCGACGCCACGCCCCAGAACATTCTCAAGGGCACGGCCACGGGGTTTGTCTTCGAGGAGTACGCGGTCGAGGCCATGCTCGAGGCCTATGGGCGGGCACTCGACCTGTTCACGACCCAACCCGGCAAATGGAACGCGGTCGTGCGCAACGCCATGCTCCGCGACTCTTCCTGGGATGCCGCCGCGAGTGCCTACGTGGACGTCTATCAGAGGGCAATCCAGCGCAAGCCCGTCACGCTCATGACCTGACGGCCTCGGAGGCCCCGTTCGCCGCCGCCAACCCGCGCATCTCGGGGGAGGCCGGCTCCGTCGCCAGTTCGCCAGCCCTGGCGACAGTCAGCACATGGACCTCGCGGGCGCCCGCCTCCTTGAGGGCCTGTGCGCACGTCGTGGCCGTCGCGCCCGTGGTCATGACATCGTCCACGAGCAGGATTCGCTTTCCCATGACCTGGGCGGGGTCCGGCACGTCGAAGCACCCTTGCACATTCTTCAACCGCTTTTCCACACCGTGCCGCCGGCTTTGCTGCGGGGTGCGGCGGTGCCGGCGGACCGCCAAGGGATCGAGCGGCGCCCCGGAACCCAGCAGAAGCGCGAACTCGCGCGCCAGTTCCTCCGAATGGTTGGCGCCGCGCCACAACTCCCGCAGGGCGTGCATCGGCACCGGGACCACGAGGTCAAGGGCACGAGACTCGCGCGCCTGATGAAACCAATCCCCCAGGGCCGGGACGGAGAGCCGCGCCAACACACGCGCCACCCACGAGCTTCGCTGGTATTTCATGCGCCGTATGAGTTCCCCGATGACTCCCGAATACGGGAACGGCGAGCGGGCGGAATCAAAGTGCGCGGGCAGGTGGCGGCACAGCGCGCACATCGCCCGTAGCGAGGCGGGCGCGCCGGGGGAGAGCTCGCACGGGCACCCCGTGGGAGAAAGCACGCGCAACTCCGACCGGCAGTCGCGGCAGAGATAGTCGCGGTCGTCCGGTGGAACGGGCGCGTTGCACGCCGCGCAGCAGGGCGGGAACAGGAAGTCCCACGAAGCCCCTGCAACTTCCCGCAGTTTCGGCGACACGGGCCGTTCTCCCGGTTACTTGCGGCCAAATCCAAAGAAGAGCTTCTTGCGCTTCTTCTCCTCGTCATCCCGGTCAAAGGCGTCCTTCTGCCCTTCCTTGTTGAGGAAGCTGCCGATGGTCTCCTTGCTCTGCTCCAGCCGCCGCCCGTCGGCCCCGAGGGTTTGCACCTCGGTCGAGTCCGCGCTGATGCCGCCCACCTCCGTGATGAACTCCTCGATGGGCAGGTTTTTTGGCCTAACCCGGAATCCGGGCTCCATGATCATGTCGGCGATCGCATTTTGGAGCTGTTCCGGCATGAACGGCTTGGGAAGGAACCCGTTTGCGCCGAGTCGCTTGGCGAACTGGATGTCCTTGTCCGTGCTCTTGGCGGAGCACACGAGGATCGGCAACTTGGCGAACGCCTTGTTGGCCCGCAGCGACTGGATCAACTGGAAGCCACTCATCTTCGGGAGCATGATGTCCATCACGGCAATGTCGGGCTGGTACTTGACCAGACGCTCGATGGCCTGAATGCCGTCCATGGCATAGACCACCTCCACGGTTTGCCCCAAGGCTGTCTTCATCACGGCGATGATATCGGGATCGTCATCGGTGACGAGGACTCGCGGGCGGACCCTCTGGCTCTGGCCCGGCTGGGAATCGCTGTCCCGCTGCGGCGGGGTGAACTCGGCCGCCCCCGGGGCGAGGGGCTCCTGGCCTTCGCGGCTGCGAAGATCGGTGATGCTGAAACGCTTCGAGGCCCGCTCTGGCGGGGTCGTCTTGAAAAAGACATCGAGGTTCTTGAGCAACCGTTCCGGCTCGAAGGGCTTTGTAAGATAGAGGTTTGCCCCGGCGCCATAACCCTTCTTCATGTCATCCTTGCCGCTGAGGGCCGTGAGGAACATGACCGGAATCTCGCGGAACTCCGGCGTGTTGCGGATGGCGCGACACGCCTCGAATCCATCCATCAGGGGCATCATGACGTCCATCAGGACGAGATCCGGCTCGGAGCGGCGAACCCTTTCGAGGGCATCAAGGCCATCATGGGCCTCGATAACCTCGTAATCATCGGCGAGTGTCGCTCGGAGCACCGTCCGCACGTCCTCTTCGTCGTCCACGATCAGGATGCGCCACTTGTCCATGGGGCCCTCGTTACGGGAGAAAGAGTTTCTTGCCCTTCCAAGATCATGGATAGACCCTTGACTGACGTGAGGCAACACCAGAAAACCCTTCAATCCGTTCTTGCCACGGGGTTCCTTCATGACGGCCACATCGGTCATCCTCCCGGATTCCACCTCCGTGTCCCTGGAGTCCCCCTACGGCCACGAGACCGTCCTCGCAAGTCCGGGCCAATTTCGCTCCACCGTCATTCTCAGTCCCATCAACCAGCGCGTCCAGGTGCTGGATTACGAAGCCTCGGACCTTGAGGCTTTTGCCGGCGAGCTGGTCCGGGTTGCCAACCTGAATGGATATGGCAAG
>CAYTRP010000396.1:0-3742 GCA_964440195.1 uncultured Candidatus Sumerlaeota bacterium | reverse complement strand
ATCTGGGGCGGACTGAGGAGAGGCTTGCCGAACGACGACTATTTCGTGGCACAACATCCGTGCCGGATGCCAACCCAATCCTGACTGTTCTCAAAGCCCTCGATCCCATGGCCAGTCCACTCCTCTCACGCGCGTTGTTCCGCCGACTGGGCGTGGTGCTGTTTTTTGCGCTCCTCGCGTGGGTTCAACTGGATCTCGCGGTGAAGGACAAGCCGGAGGGGGATTGGTTTCTTTTCGGGCGCGATACCGTGTCCCATGACTTGCCGGTGCAGATGTGGGTGGCGCGCGAGGTGGTGCGGTCGGGCGGCGAGATGCCGCTGTGGATGCCGCCGCTTCATGGCGGATTGCCGACGCTGGGGGCGTGGTTGTGGACGCCGTATGCGCCCTCGATCTGGGCGTACGTCCTGTTGCCGACGCCACTCGCCCAGCGGTTCCAGTTCGTCTGGGCACTGTGGTGGGCGGGGCTGGGCGGGTATGTGCTCGCGCGCGTGATGGGAATATCGAGGGCCGCGGCGCTGTTGGTGGGCGTGGGTTGCGGGTTGTCGGGTCACCTGGTGACGCTGATCCATGCAGGGCACTTGCAGAAGATCTTGGCGTTGGCGTGGTTGCCTTGGTTGGCGGCGGGAGGATGGGGGAGTGGACGCGGCGGACAAGGCAGCAGCAGGTTGGTTGACCGGATGGCTTGGGGGTGTTTGGGGGGACTGTCGCTGGGGATGATGTTCCTGTCCGGGCATCCGCAGATTGCCTATGCCGGCGCGCATGTCCTTTGCGTGATGGCGTTGTTGGGTGGGGGTTGGGCTTCGTTGAAGAGGCGCGGGGCGATGCTGGCGGGGATGTTGGTGTTGGGTGGATTGGTGGGGAGCGCGCAACTGTTGCCGGGGCTGGAAATGGGCGCGTTGTCGAATCGCGCGGCGGGCATGCAGTTTGACGAAGCGGTGGCGACGAGTTATCCGCCGTCGGAGTTGGCCGAGTTCGCGCTGCCGCGTCATCGCGGCGATTCATCGCCCGCCGGATACGGACGCTACATCGGCGCGTGGGGCGAGCGCCTCGTGTCTGACTACGCCGGCGTGCTCGTGTGCCTGCTGGCATTGCTCGCCGTGGTCATGGTGCGCGATCGCCGCACTCTCGTGTGGGGCGTCGTCGCCATGGTGAGCGTCGTGGTGGGCCTCGGTTCAAACACGCCATTGTATGGTGTGCTGCACGCGTGGTGGCCGGGCATGAGTAGCTTTCGCTCGCCCGGGACGTTTTTCGCAGGAGTGGCGCTGGCGCTGCCGGTGCTGGCGGGGTTGGGATTCGATGTGTTGAGAGCGTGGATCGATGGACGGCGCGCATCCGTGCCGATGGCTGGCGCGGCCGTGGTGACGGGCGTGGCGGGCGTGGGACTGCTGATGTGGGGAAGCGGGAGCGAGCAGTTGCTGGCGTTGTCATTGGCGCGGAGCGTGGGTTTCCTGCTGTTGGGAGGCACCGTGGTGGCGGCCGTCATGGCGATGCCGCGCGGGCGCGCGCTTGTGGTGACCCTGGTGCTGCCGTTGCTCGTGGCCGGTGACCTGATCGGCGCGAACCGCGCGTTCCTCGTCGCGGCGGAGTGGGCGCCCTATGAGTTGTACCTTGGGCCAAATGAAATTGACGTGGCATTGATGGACGAGGCGCGGCCGCTGCGCGTGTTCGAGCCAGGGCGCGAGTTGTCGCTTCAGCCGCTGTTGAACGGCCGCGATGCGTTGCTCGGCTATCACCCGGTGACCTTTCGCGCCATCAACGAACAGACGGACCGTCTGGGGTTTGATTCGCGGGAGTGGCGCGCGGCGTGGGGCGCCCAACATCGGGTGATCGCGCGGGAAGGCGAGTTGTTGGAATCGGAGAGCATCGTGGCCCCCGTGCGCGGGGGATTGTTGGTGCGCGACGCGGCGATTCGCGCGCCGGTGCGCGGGGCTGCGGGCGATGATCCGGCGGCGTGGGAATGGGTGGAGTGCCCGGCCAACCGCGCGCGGCTGCGCGTTGTCATGAACGAGGCCGGGACGTTGTTGGTGAAAGAAACCGCCGCGCCGGGATGGCGCGTGCGCGTCAACGGCGGGGCATGGAAGGCAATCAATGCGGTGGAGCCGGTGCGCCGGGTGGCGCTTCCAGCAGGAGAATCGGACGTGGCGATGGAGTACCGGCCCGCCAGCCACCGCGCGGGGTTGTTCCTGACGATGGTGGGGCTGATGACGATTGCCGCTGTCGTGACGGTGCGGGCGCGGCGCGGATGACTTGATGGAATGTTAATGAAATACAAAACGGCGCATGGAAATGTTCATGACCAGTCCCATCATGAGGAAGGTCGCCAGCAGGAACGTGCCGCCGTAGCTGAGGAACGGAAGCGGCAGCCCGGTGACGGGCACGAGGCCGATGTTCATGCCGACGTTCATGAGGACGTGGCCGCCGAGCAGCGCGGCGATGCCGGCGATGACGAGCCCGCCGAAACGGTCGCGCGCCTGGCGCAGGCATTCGAGCATGCGCCACAGCAGGAGCGCGTAGAGCGCAAGGATGACCAACGCGCCGACGAGGCCGAATTGCTCGACGGTGCCGGCAAAGATGAAGTCGGTGCGGGCCTCGGGGAGGAAGCGGTGGACGGCCTGGCTCCCCTCGCCCCAACCGCGCCCCCAGATGCCGCCCGCCCCCACCGCGATCATGGATTGAAGGACGTTGTAGCCCGAGCCGAGGGGGTCGCGCGTGGGGTCGAGGAAGTTGAGCAGGCGCTCCTTTTGATACGAACGCAGGAAGGGAATCACGGCGGCGGCCATGCCGATCCCCGCGGCCCACAGGGTGAACCACACCCAGCGCGCCGTCCCCGCCCAAAAGAGCATCGCGCCAAAGATGAAGACGAACAGGAACGCGGTGCCGAGGTCGGGCTGGCGCAGGATGAGCACGACGGGTGGGAGCACGATGGCGATGGGCACGATGAGATCCACCAGGCGCTGCACGCCCTCGGGGCGGTGCGCGAACCATTGGGCAAGGAGCAGGACGGTGATGACCTTCATGGTCTCGGCGGGTTGAAAGCTGAGCGGGCCGAGACGAAACCACGACGTGGAGCCGTTGACGCGCGTGCCAACGAACAGCACGAGCAGAAGCAGCGCGAGGTTGACCGCATAGCCGAGCGGCGCGAGGCGCGCGAACCAGCGATAGTCGAAGATGAGGGCAAGGGCGAGTCCGCAAAGCGAGATGCCCGTCCAGGTGAGTTGGCGCTCGACGACCGGGCCGAGTCCCACGCCGCCGATGGAGGCACCGGCAAGGCCGACAAGGCCAATGCCCGTGAGGGCCGCCATGAAAAGGAGCAGCGGCCAATCGAGATAGCGCAGGAGGTGGAGGAACGCGGTTTGGCGTTCGAGGGCTTCGTCGGGTTCCTCAAGGGAAGCGCGGGCGCGCAGGCGATCGGGGCGTGCGAGGCGCGAGGGGACGTCCTCGATCTGGCGCCAGGAGTCCGCCGTGGTGCTCATCGCACGCTCCTGACCAGCCACGGGACGTCTTCCATGCCGCCATCGGGGCGGCCCTCGGTGAAGAGATGCCAGACGCCGACGAGGGTGCTCGCGAGAAGGAACAGCAACGCGGTCACGGTCAGTTCGGCCAGGGCCGCGACAAAGCCTCCACGCATCAAGGCGAGGCAGAGCGTGACGACGCCCCACCCCGCAAGGGCATACGCGGCGAACCCGGCGTGGGAGACATCCCAGCGCGTGATGGGACCGGGGGCCCACGATGCTGCGAGGAG
>CAYTRP010000395.1:3557-3763 GCA_964440195.1 uncultured Candidatus Sumerlaeota bacterium | reverse complement strand
GGTCGCCCACGCCTTGCGCGAGTCCCTGCATTTCGCCAAGGCCCTTCGAGACGCGGTCCAATTGCTCGGTGACGGTGCGGAACTGTTCGCCCAGACGCGCTTCCAGGGTTTTTTGCAGCTTCTCGTCCACCGTGGCGCGGACTTTCTCCAATGCCTTTTCGTTGTCCAGCCGCATGGCGTCGAGGCGGTCGCCGAGCGTCTTTGAC
>CAYTRP010000395.1:0-3547 GCA_964440195.1 uncultured Candidatus Sumerlaeota bacterium | reverse complement strand
CAGCCGTGGCGTCGGCCTGTTGCTTGACGATGGTGGTGGAGAGTTCGGCCAGCACGCTTTTCTGCCTCTCCATGCCGCTGGCAAAGCGTTCCCCAAACTCCCGCTGCGCCGTTTCGACGCGGTCGAGGCGCTCATCCTGTGCCTTTCTCGCCGCATGAAGACCTTCGGAGATTGCTGTCCGGCTCGCGTCCAGGCGTTCGTTCTGTTCCCGGCGGGCCGCCACCAGGTCATCGGCGATGCCGGACCGGGTCTCGCGAAGCCTGTCGCCGAGGTCGGCCTTCAGGTGTTGCCGCACCTCGGCGAGTTCTTTCAGATTTTGCGTCACCAAATCCCGCTGCCCCTGCTCGACAAGGCCGCGCAGGCGTTCGATCTCCTCGCGTTGCCGGCGCTCCATTTCCTCCAGCTTCGGCTCCAGCGCGGGCGCGGCGCGGCGCCACAGCAAGACGACAAGGATCGCGGCCTGCAGGATCGCGATGAGGATGAGGATTCCCAATTCGGGCATGAAACGGCTCCGCAGCGGCGGGGAAATGGGTTCCATTGCACGGCAAAGCCTGCCCGGAGGTGAAGCGCAATCGTCGGCGGGACCCATTTTAGGCTCGCAGGCCAAGGTCCCCCTGCCTAAAACTAACGCACTCAACTTGCCGGGGGAGCACGATGCTTGCTGGGCTCTTCCCCGCAGGCGCCCATTTGACCCTGGAACCTTTTTTCCCCCATGCGCAAGTTTCGACTCATCATCATGCTGACCTCCTTTCTGGTCGCCGTGGCCGCAGTTGCGGCGGCGGTCGCCTGGAAGCTGACACACATGGAGGGCACGCCGGAGCAGTCCAGCCAGAAGCGCCCGGTCGCCGTGGAGGTGGCGCCCATTGTCTCCGGCCCCATCCAGGACATGCGGCGCTTGAGCGGGAGCCTGGTGCCGGCCTCGGAGTATCTCGTGGCACCCCGGATCACCGCCCGGTTGAGAAGGTTGACGGTGGATATCGGGGACAAGGTTGAAAAGGGGCAGATCATCGCGCTGCTGGACGACGATGAATTGCGCGAGGCGCTGGCGGAAGCGGAATCCGAACTCGCCGTCAGCCGCGCGCGCCTGGACGAGGCGAACAGCGCGGTCGAAATCGCGCGGCGGCGCTTCGAGCGCACGGAGAATCTTTTTCGGGAGCAGGTCGCCTCGGACGCCGACGTGGATTCGGCGCGGCTGGACCTGCTGGCAAGGGAAGCCGAACGCAATGTGACCGGAGCACAGTTGCGGCAGCGCGAGGCGGCCGTGCGCGCCGCCGAGATTCGCGTGTCCTACGCCACCATTCGCGCGGAATGGGACGAGGACATTCGCCGCATGGTGGTCGGCGAAAGATTCGTTGACGAGGGGACGATGCTCTCCTCCAGCGATGCCATCGTGTCGCTGCTCGATATCGACCGGTTGCGGGCCGTGGTGTTCGTTACGGAACGGGACTACACGCGCCTGCGGATCGGGCAGACGGCGCGCGTGGTGCCCGATGCGCACGCGGAATGGCAATTCGAGGGGACGATCACGCGGCTGGCGCCGCAATTCCGCGAATCCTCCCGCCAGGCGCGCGTGGAACTGGAAATCCCCAACACCGCGCACGCGCTGAAGCCCGGCATGTTCGTGCGGCTGGACGTGAAACTCGACGAGCGGGAGGAAGCCCGGCTGGTCCCCTTCACCGCCCTGTCCCGCCGCGAAGGGGTGCAGGGGTTGTTCCTCATCGATCGCGAGACGGGCACGGCCCGGTTCCAACCCGTCACGGTGGGGATCGTGGAGGCGGGCACCGCGGAGATCGTGCAGCCGCCCAACCTGGCGGGCGACGTGGTGACGCTGGGGCAGAACCTGTTGTCCGACGGATCGGCCATCACCATCCCCGAGCCAAGGGCCTCGCTCCTGGCGCGGGACGGCGAACACGGCGACACCATCAAGACGGGAGGCTGAGGTTCATGTCCATTGCCGCATTTTCAGTTCGCCGCCCCGTCCTTACCTGGATGGTGACCTTGATCGCGGTACTGGTGGGCGTGATCTCATTCGCCCGTTTGTCCATCGACCTGCTCCCGGAAATGAGCGAGCCGACGCTGACGATTTCCACTTCCTACGGCAACGCCAGCCCCGAGGAAATGGAGACGCTGATCACGGAGTACATCGAGGAAGCCGTGGCGGCGGTGCCGGGGGTGGAGAACATCACCTCCACCTCGGCGGAGGGGAACAGCAGCGTGCGGGTCACGTTTGCGTGGGGAACGGACCTGGACGTGGCGGCCAACGACATTCGCGACCGGCTGGACCGGGTGATCCGAAACCTGCCGGACGACGCGGACCGGCCGCAGATCCGCACGTTCGACGTGGCGGCCTTTCCGGTGGTGATCCTGGGGGTGGCGAGCGAACTGGACCCCATCGACCTGCGGCGGATCATCGACGACCAGATCCGCTATCGTTTCGAGCGCACGCCGGGCGTGGCGTCGGCGGACGTGTTTGGCGGCCTGCAAAGGGAAATCCAGGTCAACCTGGACATCGACAAGATCAAGGCCCTGGGCATTCCGCTCAACGACGTGCTGCAACGCATCCGGGCGGAGAACATCAACGTCCCGGCGGGAAGCATCGAGCGCGGCAACCACGACGTGACATTGCGGGTGCCGGGGGAGTTCGAGTCACTGGACGAATTGCGCAACACGGTGCTCTTCACGCGGGACGGGGCGCCGGTGTACCTGCGGCAAATCGCCGACGTGCTGGACACCCACTCCCGCATCACGCAGATCGTGCGCATCAACGGGCGCCCCGGCGTGCGGCTGGGAATCCGGAAGCAATCGGGCTCGAACACGGTTGAGGTCGCCGACGCGATCCTGGCGGAGGTGGCGCGCCTGAACCGCGACTTCCCCCAGATGAGCATCGTCCCCGTCATCGACACCTCGCAGTACATCCGCCAGTCCATCGACAACGTGACGCGGGCGGTGATGGTTGGCGGAATCCTTTCCATCGTGGTGCTGTTCGTTTTCCTGCGCAGCCTGCGCAGCACGCTGGTGATCTCCACGGCGATTCCGGTATCCATCATCGCGAGCTTCGCGTTGATGTACTTCGGCGGGTACACGCTGAACCTGATGACACTGGGGGGGCTCGCGCTCGGCGTCGGCATGATGGTGGACAATGCCATCGTCGTCCTTGAGAACATCTACCGCGTCAGGAAGGAAGAGCCGGACCCGGTGGCGGCATCGGTCCTGGGAACCAACGAGGTGACCGCGGCCATCATCGCGAGCACGATCACCACGGTGGTGATCTTCCTCCCCATGTTCTTCACGGAGGGGATCTCGGGGATCCTGTATGGCCAGTTGGCGATGGTGATCTCCTTCTCCCTGTTCTGTTCGCTGGTGGTGGCCTTGACGCTGATTCCCGTCCTGGCGGCGCAGATGCTGCGGGTAGGAGGCGCGAGCAAGCCCCACAACAAGGCAATGCGCGTCCTCGAACGCGTCTCGGAATACATGGAGGAGGCTTATGGCGATGTGCTGGCCTTCGCGCTGCGCTTCCGGGTGTTGATCTCCCTGTGCGTGGTGGCGG
>CAYTRP010000394.1:0-3779 GCA_964440195.1 uncultured Candidatus Sumerlaeota bacterium | reverse complement strand
GTTGCCATGCGAGGAGGAAGGCGACGAGCGCCTCGGCGTGCGGCCACCAGAGCTTCATGTACCATTCGAGTTGCAGGGGCGAGCAGCCTTTCGCGTCCAGATAGTACAGAATGCCGCCGTACTCCTTGTCCCACCCAAAATCAAACGACCAGTCGATCATGTCGAGGGCCATCGTGGCGAGTTCGTCGTTCCCAAGTTGGCGCGCGTAGCTGAGCAGGAACCAGCCGGCCTCGATGGCGTGGCCGGGATTCACGACGCGCCCTTCCGGCGAGTCGATGAGCGAACCGTCCGGCGCGACATGCTCCAGCACCAGCCGCGATTCCGGCCGCACATGATGGCGGATGCGCGCGACGCATTCCCGCGCGATGTCCTCGTACTCCGAGCTGCCGGGGTCGCGCAGTTCGAGGATCATGTTGAGCAGGATCATCGGCACGGCGAGGTCGATCTGCGGCGTCTGCCCTTCCAGCACGGGGCGACCCAACTCGGAGGGGTTGCGCATCCAGTGGACGATCTTGCCGAAGAGATCCCGCGAGAGGCGGCGCGCCTCCTCATCGCCCGTAGCGCGGGCAAACTCCGCCAACGCCATCGTGTAGAAACATTCGGAGAACGCCTTGCGCTGGATGAAGACCGGCTTGCCGTCCCGCGCGAGGGAGAAATAGCAACGGCCGTCGGGCCGTTGGAGATGCCTGCGCAGAAAACCCATGCCAAGCCGCGCCATGTCGAGGTACGGCGAATCCGCCTGGCCCGGATGCCGCGCATTGTGCAGGCGCGAGAACATCCACACCTGGCGCCCTTGCAGCCAGGCATGTTTCTTCGTGTCGTAGATCGAGCCGTCGCGGTCGAGGCAGTTGAAGTAACCGCCGAATTCGCGGTCGGGCGAATGCTTCATCCAGAAGGGGATGACGCTCTCGTGGAGGTTTGCGGAAACGAGGTCGCGGACTTCGCGAAGACGGGCGGGGGTGGGAGACATGGTAGCACCGGTGGCGGGGAATGATTGGATCGACGCCGACGGGATGCACGAAGGACGCGGCGGGCCGCAATGGCCAACGGATCGGTTTCGTGCAATCAAGCCATGATCCGGCGGCGAGCGATCGATGAGGCCGGGGGTGGCGGGGATAGCCGTCTGGGCGCTGCTTCTCGCGCGGCGCCTTCCCCGCCTTTTTTCGTGGCCCTGCCCTTCACAAGGCGCGCCCCCGCTTCATTCGGGGGCGACGCCTTCGAGTTCGATGCGGATGCGTTCGACTTCTTCTCTGACTTCTGCGTCGTCGGTGCCGAGGTGGCGAAGGGCGAGGCGGGCAAGGCCGATGGCGGCTTCGGTCTCTTCGATGCAGGCGTTGGTTGCGCCGGCAAGGCGCAGGTCGGCGAGTTCGCTGAGGTAGCGCGCGCGGATCAGGATGGTGATGCCCGCGTTCATCTCTTTGGCGGCGTTGATCAGGGGTTGGCGGTTGTTCGAGTGAGGGAGCGTCACGACCAGGTACTGGGCCTTGGCGACGCCGGCTTGGGTGAGGACTTCCTTGTTGGTGGCGTCGCCGAAAATTGCGAGCCGGTTGTTCGCGCGCAGGCTCTTGACCGTGTCCATGTTGGTGTCGATGATGATGGTTTCCAGCCCGGCGGAGCGCAACAGGCGGTCGGTTGTGCGGCCCACCGGCCCATAGCCGATGATCATTGCCATGGGTTTCGGTTCGTCGAGGACCCTGATGGCGACCGAGTCGTTGGAGAGTTGGTTCATCGACGCGGCGCGGCGGTTGAGGATCTTCCACCAGGCTTGTCTTTTCCAAGCCGGTTCAAGGTAATCGATGGCGGGAAAGACCAAAGGATTGAGGGTGATGGAGAGAATGGCGCAGGCGACCAGCATGCTCATGGCCTTTTCGGGGAGCAGGCCGTGCTCCAATCCCAGGTGCGCGAGGATAAAGGAGAATTCGCCGATCTGCGCGAGGCCCACGGCGACGGTGAGGGCCGTGCGCAGGCTGTAGCCCAACAGGCCGACGATGAGGAGCGCCGAGAGCGGCTTGACGATGAGGACGATTCCCATCGATGCCATCACCAGAAGGGGTTCTTGCAGGAGGAACATCGGGTCGAAGAGCATCCCGATGGAGACGAAGAAGATGACGGAGAAGGCGTCGCGCAGGGGGAGGGCGTCGGCGGCGGCTTGTTGGCTGACGGGGGATTGCCCGACGACCATGCCGGCGAGGAACGCGCCGAGGGCCATGGAGACGCCAAAGAATTCGGCGGCACCCGTCGCAACGCCCATCGCAAGGACAAGGACCGTGAGCGTGAAAAGCTCGCGCGAGCGCAACTGGGCCACCTTGACGAGGATCCAGGGGATGATCCGCTGCCCGATGGTCAAGAGCAGGGTGACCAAGACCCCCAGTTTGGCGAAGGCAACGGCGAGCGTGACGAGAAGGTTCTGGCCCCCCTCGGCGGCGTGGCTGACAGCGTCGGATTCCAGGACGACGGTGGTCCCCAAGGCGGGGATCACGACGAGGAGGACGATGGTCAGGATGTCTTCGACGATGAGCCAACCGACGGCGACGTGGCCGTGGACCGTGTTGAGTTGGCCGTTGTCCATCAAGACGCGCATCAAGACGACGGTGCTCGCGACGGCCATGGCCATGCCGATCACGAGTCCGGCTTTCATGTCCCACCCAAAGGCGGTGGCGACAAAGAGGCCGAACACCGTGGCGGTGGCGCTTTGGACCAAGGCGCCCGGGACGGCGATGTACCGGACGCTGAGGAGTTCTTTCAGGTGAAAGTGAAGGCCGACACCGAACATCAAAAGGACGACGCCGACTTCGGCCATTTGGGTGGCGAGGCCGACATCGCCGTCGAATCCGGGCGTGTAGGGGCCGATGACGATCCCGCCGATCAAGTAACCGACGATGGGCGAGAGCCCCAAGCGCTGGGTAATAAGCCCGCAAACCCAGGCAGCGGTGAATCCCGCGGCCATTGTCGTCAGTAGTGGGAGATCATGCATCGTGTCGCGTTGCCTTCATTGTGCAGGAATGGAGTAGGGGTGCTGGCGTCCTTGTGGTGTCGATCTCGGGCGGGGGCACTGCGTTGCGCCCTGACCCACAACATCGGCCGCGCGACCGCGCTTCTGGGGGCCGAACAGACCGCCTGAAACGGCGGGCCGACGGCGAAAACCGCCGCCGCCGCTGGCAGTCACCCACCAAGGGGCGCTTGCAGGCCGCAAGGAACAAACCGGCACCGGCCGGGAAACGGGATTTCTTCACGGGCCCGTTGGGATTTATTGGAATGCCATCGCTCTTGGCGTTGAAGGAATCTCCCCCCGGCGAACCCAAATGGTCGAACGGCATTGGCCTCCTGCCCGGCCCCCTTCACGCGCCGGGCCACAGAAGCGCGAAGATCGCCCCGGTGATCAACCCGTAAGCCACGCCGTCAATCACGTCCATCAGCGTCGCGCGCGCGGGGACGGTAAACCAGATTTCCTTGAGGATGCCGCCGGCGCAATAGGCCAGGATCCCCGCCGTGCCGACCACCTGGAAGACCTTGCCGAAGCTGGCCCCGGCGGGCAACGCGACGGCGGCAAGGTACGCGATCAGGAACGTGACGACGAAGAAGAACAGCACCGTCATCGCCATGTTGCGCCCCATGTTGGGCTTTGCGGGCCACACGCTGACGACTCCCCACGGCCCGCGAGCATAGAACTTCTGCGTCTCGGGATTCTTCATGTTGCAGTCGGGGATGTTGGGAAACAGATAGAGCCCCGGCTCCGCCCCGCTCTCGCGCACGGACTGGAGCAGCTTCTCCTCGTCCGG
>CAYTRP010000393.1:0-3784 GCA_964440195.1 uncultured Candidatus Sumerlaeota bacterium | reverse complement strand
CTCGAAGCTTCGCACCACGACGACGTCGTAAACAAAGGGGTCCTCGCCCCGGCGCAGGTTGATAAGCGCCATCTTCAGCTCGCGTTCCTCGTCCTCCGCCACGTCGTCGACGAGCAAGACCTCGAAGTACGGGCGGCTGTCCTCGTCCCGGCTTGGGCCATCCGCCTCGGTTTCGGAGAGTCCCTCGATGGGCTCGCCGTACTCGATCCTGGAGAGCGCCGCCAGGTCCCGCCGCCGATAGGAGTCGCTGACCAGTGCGCGGACGACGCGGGCGAGGTAGATTCCCAACTGGTCGAAGTCCTGCCGTTCGAGCAGCCGCTCGCATTCCCGATGGACGCGCTTGCCCGGAAAGGCCCAATAGCTCTCGATTGGCCTGAGAAGTTCCAGGGCGGCGCGTATGCGGGCGAGGCATCGATCATATTCCCCGCCATTGCGAAGGAGTTCGCGGATGCGGCCCGTGGCGTTCTTGAGTTCGTCCCAGGTATCGGAGCGAAGGCGGGAGGCCATGTAGTAGACATCGAGTCGTTGGTCGGGGCGGGGGGTTGCGGAGAGGGATGCTCCGCTGTCAGGGATTGCCATGGTTCAATGTCCTGGATGGGGACGGGCTTTGTGCGTTCCGACGTGGCGCGAAATCCGGAGGTTGAGTGAGTGCCGCACAAGGACCTCAACGCCTCAAGCCTTTAGAGTTGAGTTGGGCAAAGATAGACCAGTCCAACCCTTCGGCTTTCCGACAGGCATGATGCCACTTGCTCCACCGTGCCGTTTGCCGGCAGATCTCCGGAAATAACGACTCCCGATTCCCGCGCACGAGCCCATGCTGACGCGTCGCCGCATTCTGATCACTGGAGGAGCCGGATTCCTGGGATCCCACCTTGTGGAGTCGTGGGTGGCCGACGGGGCCGAAGTGATCGTGCTGGACAACTTCCGGACGGGTCGCCGGGAGAACCTTTCGGGCCTGGATTGCCATATCGTCGAGGGTTCCGTGGAAGACCGCGACCTCTTGATGGAACTGACCGAGGGGACGGACTACGTCTTCCACCTGGCCGCCCAAGTATCGGTTCCCGAGTCCTTCGAGCACCCCGCCGAGACCGAGACAACCAATGTGATCGGGACGCTGAACGTCCTCGAGGCGGCACGGCGCGCGCGCGTTCGAAAGGTGCTCTTCGCCTCCAGCGCATCGGTCTACGGCAACGGCGACCGCGAGGAGCATGGCGAGCAACACTCGCCCGCGCCGGAGTCTCCCTATGCCATCAGCAAGCTGGCCGGGGAACAGTACATGGCGTTGTACCAGCGGCTCTACCGCATCCCGACGGTTTGCATGCGCCTCTTCACCCTTTACGGGCCAAGGCAGAGCGCGCGGGTCCCCCAGACCAACGTCGTTGCCTCGTTCGCGGAGCGCGCGCGAAAGAACGAACCGCTCATGATCTATGGGGATGGAACCCAAACGCGGGATTTCCTGTACGTGAAGGACGCCGTCGGCGCCCTGCACATTCTCGCGGAGAACGGGGATGGAGTGTTCAACATCTGCGGCGAGACGCGCATGACCATCACCGGCATCGCCTATGAGATCATCAGCGTCGCGGCGTCGCGTTCGCGCATCCTGCATCAGGCCGAAAGAAGGGGCGAGATCCGCCATCTTCACGGATCGAGCAACCGCCTGCGCAAGCTGGGATGGTCCCCGGCCACCAAGTTTCGCGAGGGCCTAGAGAAGACCCTCTTTGTCATCCCAAGGCGTTCGGACTCCACCGCCTAGCCGCCCGTCTTGCCCGGAGCGATTTCCTCCCGAAGCGTCACGACCTCGCCGACAACGATCACGGCGGGAGCCGACAGTTCCCGGCGGCGAAATTCTGCGGCCATCTCCCCGACCGTGGAGACGAGAACGCGTTGCCGGGGTGTCGTGGCCCACTCGATCGCGGCAACCGGTTGTTCCGAGGGGCGGCCGCCGGACAGAAGCCCCTCGCGGACCTTCTCGATGGCCGCCACTCCCATCATGATCACCAGAGTGTCCGCCGCGCGGCAGGTTGCGCCCCAGTCAACATGACGCCAGGGCTCCTCCTCTCCTCCAGCCGCATCCATCCTGCCATGCAGAACCAGGACGCTGCCCGCGAGATGCCGGTGCAGGACGGGAATACCGGCCGCGAGGGGAGCCGCAAATGCCGAGGTGACGCCGGCAACAACTTCGCAGGCGACGCCCGCTTCACGGCAGGCAATCGCCTCCTCGCTTCCCCGACCGAAGACGAACGGGTCTCCGCCCTTGAGCCGCACCACGAGTCTTCCCTCGCGCGCGCGCCGGACCAGTTCCGCGTTGATCCACTCCTGCGGGGTGACCGGCCCGCCGGGATGCTTGGAAACATCCACATGCTCGCACTCTGCCCTCATCAGTTCCAGCAACTCGGGCGAAGCCAGACGGTCAAAGAGAACGACATCGGCCTGCCTCAGGAGCGCTTCGCCGCGCCGGGTCAACAATCCGGGGTCGCCGGGCCCCGCGCCCACGAGGTAGACCGTGCCGGGCGCGGCCGTCCATTCGCTCACAAGGCGCCCGCTCTTGCGCGATCGACCACGACGTCGATGATGTCGCGCGTGCTGTTCTCCTTGGGGGCGCCTGCGATGTAAGTCTCGATTCCCAAGCGCATCGCCGTCTGGCGTTCGGGAACGCGGTCGCTGGTGTAGTCCGTTCCCTTGGAATGAATGTGGGGATGTATTTCCTCGAGCACTTCATCCGCGGAATCGGTGTAGAAAACGGTCAGGTAATCAACGCACTCAAGGCCTGCCAGCAGTTGGAGCCTCTGACTCTCCGCGAGCAGCGGACGCTGCGCCCCCTTGAGGCGCTTGATGGAGGCGTTGCTGTTGACGGCCAGCACGAGGAGGTCGCCGGCCTGGCGCGAGGCTTCCAGGAAGCTGACGTGCCCCCCGTGCAGAAGGTCAAAGCAGCCATTGGCGAGGACGACGCGACGGCGGGCCCTCTTTGCCGTGGCGACGATTTCGTGCAACTGGCCGAGTGTTTTCAGCTTGGTGTTCAAGGCCTTGTCCTGCGGGCACTCCGCCTTGATCAATTCCGCCAATACAAGGCGCACGGCCTCGTACACGTCATCGGCAACGGCGGGAAGCGTGCGTGCCGATCTCATGGAGATCTCGGCCTTTCGCCCATAACCGGTGCGCACGAGTATCCCCATGCCCCCTGCATTCCCGCCGAGTTCGACATCGCTCTCGCGGTCGCCGATGGCGAAGACCGGCTTTCCCGCGAGCCCAAGGTCGCGCATGGCTTCCTCGGCCATGCCGGGGGCGGGCTTGCGGCGATGCAACTCTGTTCGGTAGGCAGGGTCCGCGGCTTCGGGGTGATGGGTGCAGGAATAGACGCCGTCCAGCTTCGCGCCCTCGGCAGCCAGCAACTCTACCATGCGATCGTTCACGGCGTGCATCCGCTCTTCGGTGAAGAGGCCCTTGCCGACACCTGCCTGGTTGGTGGTCACGACCCTGGCAAGACCCTGCTCGGCAAGGAGGCAAACGGCCCGCGCCGCACGCGATTCCAGCCGGACGCGCCCCGGGTCCCCCAAGTAGTCCTCCTCGGTGATCAGGCACCCATCGCGATCCAGCAGAACCAGCGCCCGATAGTCCGCGGCAGCGGCTTGGGATGTCGTCATCTTGTGGCTCCTGTGCACGCAAGCGAGGGGGGATAGTGAGGGTGGCCAAAGCGCCTGAAACCGGGATGAAACGAAAGAAGCCCGAGCGGCAAGGCCCGGGCTCCCAATCGTCAATGTGATCCGTGGCTCAGTTATTCGAAGCC
>CAYTRP010000392.1:0-3796 GCA_964440195.1 uncultured Candidatus Sumerlaeota bacterium | reverse complement strand
AGTCGAAGCGTGGGTTCGACGGACAAATGCGCAAAACCACTGAACGGCATTGGCAGGATGCCCAAGACTCGTCACGCCATCGCCGCCAGGGGCTTTCGGCCAAATGAGGAAGTTGGAGAGCCAAAAGCCGTCACGGCCCCGCCTTCGTCAGGAAGGCTCCGGCGGACACGCAAGACGGCCGTGTCGCTTTATGGGGCATCCCTCAAAAAGGTGTTCAGACGCTCTCGTAGACCATTTCGATATTGTGTAGCCGGGTTTTGAGGGGCAACGCCCCGACTCATGCCCGGCCAGCCCAAACGGGCTGGGTCCGCGATGGCGCGCAAGATCGAGGCGACTCCTCCCCCCCGTACACTTTCTTTTTGCCCACCCCGCGCGCGCGCCGGTCTTCTCGCTTGTTCGGCCTCCTTCACTGACTTGGGCGTCGAGTCATTGCGTGGCGGGCAGCTTTCGAGATCCAAGGAGGGGATGATGGGCAATGCGGGGCCTGATTCAGCGGTGACCTTGCGCGCGGGGATGCTTGTGTGCCTGCGCGAGGCCATCGCGCCGGAATTGTGGCGCGTGTACGAGGTCGAGGGCCGCATCGCCCAACTCAACCCGGTCTCGCTGGGGGCCACCAAGCAACAGGTGCCCGTGCGCGACCTGCGCCGCTACCAGATCAAGACGACCGACCAGGTCTTCTTCAAGGAGCGCCTCGTCGTGCCCGTGCGCGTGCGCAATCCGCGCTCGGGGGACCTGTACACGTATGATGTGCGCACCGAGGAGGGGGGCGAGCTGACGCTGCGCGAGCACGAGATGACCGTGCACGCCGGCTCCGAGGCGCCGGACCCCGTGGCGCAACTGGCGAATCTCGACGCGGCCCCGGCGGCCTTGGCGGCGGCGCGGGTTGGGCTGCTGCACGCGTACTTTGCCGCGACGGCCCGCAGCTTGGGCATCGTCGGGTACAACGGCGCGCGGATGCTGCCCATCCCCCACCAGGTGAGCGCGGCGCGCTATGCGCTGCTGTTCGGCCGGCCGCGCCTTCTGCTGGCCGACGAGGTCGGGCTGGGCAAGACGGTCGAGGCCGGGCTTATCGTCTCGACGCTGCGCAAGTACTTCCCCGAGTGGAAGACGGCCTTCTTCGTCCCCGAGTCGCTGACGGTGCAGTGGGCATTCGAAATGTATGGCAAGTTTGGCAAGGCGATCTTTCGACTCGCCGATGACGAGGAACCCGAGGAGGGGGACGACGACCCCGGCGTGATCCTCGCCCATGGCCGCGCGGCGGAGTGGGCCGAAGGGGACCGCGCCGACATCCTGGTCGTGGACGAGGCGCACCAGACGCTTCGCGACCCCAAGACGCTGGAGGCGCTGACAAAGCTGAGCCGCGAGGCACACGCCGTGCTGCTGCTGACGGCGACGCCGACGTCGGACGACAACCGGAACCTGTTTCGCCTGCTGCGCCTGTCGGATCCGGACTTCTTTGCGCGGTTCGAGCACGACAGCGAGCTGGACGCGCTGTTCGACAAGCGCGGCGCGGTGGAGGCCTTCCTGCGCGCCCTGCGCGACGCGGACATCCCGGGATCGCAATTGATCCACGCGTGGGAAGCCCTCGCCGTCGAGGATGAGGAACTGGACGCGCGCCTGATGGCGCTCGCGGTGGACGACTCGGACATGAAGATGCGGCACCGGCTCGCGTCGCTGGCGACCGACCGGCTGCACCCCGGCGCGAGGATCCTGCGCTACCAGCGCAAGTTCCTCGCGCTCGACAACGAGATGGCCGAGCGCATCGAGGAACCCATCGTCTACACGCCCGACAGCCACGAGAAGAAGGCGATGGCCGTCGTGAGGAATTGGCTGCGCCTGCTGCCGGCCCATCACGCGAGCGACGCCGGCGAGTGGCTTGACCTCGCGCGCATCCTCGTGCACGCGGCGCACAGCAGCCCGCTCGCGCTGCAGGAATGGGCCAAGGCGCGCCTTGGCAGGTTGCCCGCGCGCGAGGGCGTGAGCGCCGATCCCGTGTGGCGCCACCGCCGCACGTTCGAGGAGGTGGCGCTCATCCACGGCGAGGAGGAGATCGTCGAGGAACTGGAAGCCGCGGCGGCGAAATGGGCCAAGGCCACCAGGTCCCCCGACATCAAGCAACGCGCGTTGGCGCGCCTGCCGCGCTATGTGGCGACCGAGAAGGCCGTGAAGGCGCTCCTGCGGGACGACGACGCGGGGCACCTCATCGTCTTCACCAGCTTCGAGGGAAACGTAAAGGCGCTTCAACTGCTGCTCAACAAGGCGCTGGGCGAGGACGTCGAGGTGTTTGCCCTCGGCGCCGAGATGGAATGGCGCGCCCGGGAGAAGGCCGCGTTCGCGTTCCAGGAGTGCCGCACGAAATGCGTGCTCGTGTCCGACGACCTGGGCGGCGAGGGACGCAACTTCCAGATCGCGACGGCGCTGCTGCACTTCGACATGCCGCCGGCGTCCTGGGTGCTGGAGCAGCGGATCGGCCGCCTTGACCGCGTGGGCCGCGACCCCGAGATGGACGTGGACTCGCAGGTGCTCGTGTCGGAGGGCGGGCTGGACGAGGCGGTGTACAACTTCCAGCGCGATGCCGTCGGCGTCTTCAACGAATCCGTGGCGCCCGTGGAGGACATGCTCGACGAGGTCGTGCGCGAGATGATGACGGCGCTGGTCGAGCGCGGCGCCGAGGGCGTCGAGGAGTTGGTGGAGCCCGTGCGCGAGCGGCTCGCGGCGCATCGGGAGAAGGAAGTCGAGGCTTTGCTGGCGCGGGCCGACACCGGCGTGTCGGACGTGAAGAAGCTGGTGCCGCTGCTCGAGGATCGCGACGAGTTGCGCGACCTTGCCCGCGCGACCGTTCGCTATACCAGGCTGCTGGGCTCCGTGGTCGATGACTCGGACCGCGTGGTGACGATCACCGTTGGGTCGCACCACCCCCTCAGCGCCGTGCTCGGCGTGTTGCCCGAGATGCAGGGGACCTTTGACCGGCGGCTGGCCGTGCGGCACGAGCGCCGCGAGTTTTTCTCGACGGGTCATCCCTTCGTGCGCGCGCTCGCGCGCGGGGCGCTGCAGGATTCCGGCGACCGGGTCGGATTCTTCCGCCGCAAGGGCATCCCGCACTCGGGGATCGTGTTCAGCTTTCGGGTGAACCTGCCCATGACGTTCCTCGAATCGGTGCGCGAGCAGCCCGGCGAGGTGCAGACGGCGCTGCTGTGCTCGGCGGCGGGGCAGTTTCCGACGTGGATGCGTCGCGTCGTGGTCAGCTTCGAGGGAAAGCTGGTGGACGAGGGGAAGGCCGCGCCGTGGCTGGAGCCGTACCGCGAAGACGAGGCCTCCCTCGATGAAGGACCCGAGGTGTTGAACTTCCTGCCGGCGCGCTGGGGAGAGATCTGCGCCAAGGGAGCGGAGGCCGCCCGCGGTATCGTCGAGCGCGACGCCGCCGAGGTGCTCAAGGAGCGGGTCGGGGTTCTTGAGGACCTGATGGAGGAGGTCATGACGCGCCACCACGGCGCCGAGGTGAACGTCGAGTCGATGATCGAGACGTTGTTGTTCGACCTCGACCCGCTGTCGGTGGACCTGGATTCCGCGATGGTCATCGTGCCGGGATGACCCAGCCCGGTTCCCTCGCCGCCGGAATCATTCCCTTCATTCGTGTCCTATTCAAGCACCTCCCCTCCACCCGCGCCCGCACCGCGCGGCAGGGTCTCGGATTGACACTCCGGCTGCCTTCCGGCTGTCTGTGCCCGATAGGTGAATACCGGACGATAGGAAGCCCGGTAGAGGATTTGCCGGGCGCGACAGGAACATACCATGA
>CAYTRP010000391.1:0-3802 GCA_964440195.1 uncultured Candidatus Sumerlaeota bacterium | reverse complement strand
GCGTCTCCACCATCGGCATCGGCGCGGGCCAGATGTCACGGGTCGACAGTTCGCGCATCGGCGCGCAAAAGGCACGCCGCCCCCTCCAGGGCGCCTTCATGGCCTCCGATGCCTTCTTCCCCTTCCGCGACAACATCGACGCGGCCGCCAAGTCGGGGATCCGGGGCGTCATCCAACCCGGTGGCTCCGTCCGCGACGACGAAGTCATCGCCGCCGCCAATGAGCATGGCATGGTGATGGTGTTCACGGGAATGCGGCATTTCCGGCACTAAAAACGGATGAAGCACGGAGGGCGCAGAGAAAGAAGTGTGAAGAGTGAAAGATTGCGGCGCATGGGTTGAGATTCATACCGAAAACGGCTGGCGAAACCTTGTCTTCTCGTTTCTTGCTCTTTCTCCGTGTTCTCCGTGGACTCTGTGCTTAATTCACTTTTTTATTTTATAAATCGACTTAAAGATAAAAAATTGACGTCCACTTGTGGCTTTTCGCCTCGCACCAACGCGGTGAGGATTTCGCCGATGGCGGGCGCGAACTTGAATCCATGGCCGCTAAAGCCGGCGCCAAACACGACGCGCTTCGAGCCCGGGATGCGGTCGATCAGGAAATCTCCGTCTGGCGAGAGGGTGTATTGGCACACGGAAAGGTGCCCCGGCAACAAGTCCGGCTGCTCATCGCTCAACAGGCACGGCCCCAGAAGCCGGCGCGCCACGCTTTCGATCAACGGCGACTCCACCTCGTATTGTTCGTCAATGCGCCCATCGACGCCCATTTCCTCGGGGCTTGAGAGGCTTGCCGTGTGCAGGATCTCCTGCGGAGTGTCGTGCCGGGCGATCTTCACGCCGTCCTCGGCGACATCCCCGTTGTCCGGCACTCCGTAATGGAATCCCTCCGGCAACTGCGTGGCATAGCACGGCAGGTTGGAGGGCTTGGCCAATTCCGGGTTTGCGGGCAGGAACCAGAACACCAGCTTGCGAACGATCGTTGTCCTGACGCCCACGCCGGTGAGAAGCGCCGAACTCCACGGGCCCGCCGTGATCACCAGTCGATCCGCCGTGTAGTCACCGGCCTCGGTGATCGCGCGCACGCACCGGTCCTCTTCCCGCCAATGGGAGACATGCGTGGCGTCCATGAGCTGTGCGCCATGCTTGCGCGCCGATGTCGCCAATGCATTCATCGCCCTCTCCGTATGAATATACCCGGCCCCCTTTTCAAAGAGCACGGACATCGAGGGCCACGCGCTCGCGTCGATGCCCGGAAAGCGGCGCGCGGCTTCGCCGGCATCGATCGCCTCGCAGTCGAGTCCGTGCAGCCGCGTCGATTCGAGCGTCCCGCGGATCAGGTCCGAGTCCGCTGGTCCGATGCTGAGAAGCCCGCACGCATTGAAAAGCACCTCGCCGCTCTCGCGTTCCAGATCGCGCCAGCCTTCCTCCGCCCGCAACAGCAGCGAGACGTAGTTCGGATGCTCGAAGTACGCCTTGCGAAAGAGGCGCGACGACCCGTGGGAACTGCCGTGACGGTGGCCAAGGTCGTACTGTTCCAGTCCCAGCACGCGAAGGCCGGATCGCGCCAGTTCGCGGCATGTGGAAAGGCCCATGACTCCAAGGCCGAGCACGATCGCGTCGTAATGGATTTCTGTCGGGGGGGGTAATGGAGGCTGTTCGCCGTCGGGGTCCATGGGCTCGTTGGAATTCAGCTCTGGAGATTCGCGTTCGTCGAGGCGGGGCGTTTCCGGTCACGCAAGCCTCGCCAACCAATGAACGAAATTAGGAGGATCGCGGCAAGCCCGGACAAGGGCAGAGTGAAGCGAGTGGGTGCGGGAAGGCGAAAGTGGTGCTCAACCTCAAAGGCTCCAGCCGACGGAAAGTGGATGCTTCTCCCCTGCCCGACACGCCCAACTCCGCCTGCCTCAATGGGACGCACCCGAATCTCCCAGCCCGGATAATCCACCTCGGAAAAGTGAAGCCATGCCCCGCCCTCGGGAATCTCAACCCGGTAAACCGATCGGCCGACGCTGCGAGTTTGCACGCGGACCCTGGCTCCGGCAAGTCTCCCCTCAAGTCCGGGCCATGCTTCCACCGACGATAGCCATGCCCAGCCGGCGGCATGGGGGTTGCGCCACACTTCCATGCGAAAGGGGAAAGCTGCCTCCAACTCGAGCCCAAGTTCGGAAAGACGCTCACGGGAACCCAAATCTCCCATCGTACCCTCGTACGTGAGAATGCGCGTGGCATTGTAGGCGTCGAGCATCGCGCGGTCGTTGACTTCCGGGGCGTGCAGGAACGAACCGGTGGCCGAGGGGTTCGCCAGCGGGACATCGGCAATCCGGGCGAAGTCGCGTGCATAGCTCTCCAATTGCAGCGGCTGGTAGCCTCGCATGTTTTCCAACCCATTGACCATTCCGCGCTCGGTATAGATCTCGCGCGTGTACTCGTCCACGAGGTAACTGTACAGCCAATCGGTGTAGAAGTATCGTCCGTCCGGCTCGCTGTCGAGAAGCTCGATCAGCGGCGTGCGCGGATAGAACCACTCGTTGAACGCCGAGGCACTGATCTTGTGGTAGATCGTCTCGGTGGGAATCTCCTCGCGGCTGAAGTCAAGATGCGGAAGCGCCTGCCGGTAGGGCTGCCAAAACCGCAGCAAGTCCATCACGACAATTCCCAGCACCATCCATGGAAGCACGACCGCCGGGAGGCGCCGCAACAGTCCCAGCGCCAACACCAGGGACGTCGCCAGCGCAAGCGCGAGCGCCCAGGCGAGGGCGCTGCGCGACTTGTCGGCAAGAAGGCGCGCGATGTCCGGTGTCGTTGCCGCCGGGTTGAAGCCGCACGCCCGCATGACGGGCTCCGCGAAGACAACCAACACCAGCAACAGGACCACAACAACCGCTGCCGTGATGCCCCACGCCTTTATCGGGGACAATCCCGCCGCGCCGGTGTTTTTTAGTCCAGTCGTGCCCCGCGCGTGGGGCATCCCACGCAGGACAATCTCAAGCCCCGCCACCGCAAGGAGAATCCCCGTCGCGAAGGGCCATAGCAGCCACCTCGCAGGCACGCGGAACAAGTTAAAGCCCGGGACAAATTTATAAAGGACTTCGTAGATTGGCGTGAACCTCCCGAAGGCAAGGAACAATCCCCCGGCAAAGAGGACGGACAGGCCGACAAGCCAGCGCTTCTCCCGTATTGGCAGTCTCCCCCAGTGCGCGATCCCCATGATCGCGCCGAAGAGCGCCAGTATCAGCGGCGCGATGCCGAGGTAGGCATTTGTCTCCATGAAGCCCACCTGCGAGCCCCAGTAAACGCCCTCCGCGTTACCCGCATCGAAGAACTCGGGGGCAAGATTCGTCATCAGCAACCACGGCCCAAGCGAATCCGCGGCAAGGTACTCCCAGTGAGCGCTGCCTCCCCTGCCGACCGCCAGACGCGTATATTCGAGCGAGGCGTGGAACTGCGGGAAGACGATGACAAATGCGAGGAAACCCGCTGCGGCGAAGTGTGCCGCCAAGACGATGCGATCCTTCCAGCCAAACTCCTCCATTAAGAGACGCCCCAAAGCCCAGACACCCAATCCAAATCCCGTGATCATGACCATCTGCGGCGATCCCGCCAGGAACAACAGCGCGGACGACAGCGCCAGAAAAGCCGTGATCCCCGGGTTGCGTGGGCCGCACCGTTCCACCGCCCACCAAACCCACGGCACCCATGCCAACGCGTAGATCAGGGTTACCACGCCGTTGGTGTACCGCAGCAGGGTGTAACCTCCCGCCAGCCAGAGGACGGCTCCCATCAGGGCAGGCATGTGGCCG
>CAYTRP010000390.1:2748-3847 GCA_964440195.1 uncultured Candidatus Sumerlaeota bacterium | reverse complement strand
GCAGGATTGGGAACAGCACCACCACGCTGCCGGCATGGAGGAGAACGTTCGTCAGTCGAAAGCCCCAGGCGCGATAACCACCATACAGATGGAAATCCACCATGAAGCTGACCATCGTCAGGGGGTGATAATTGGAAAAGTAGGGTGTCGTGAATGCGGCACCGACATTCTGGGCCGAGAGATTGAGCAACCAGCCGCAATCATGGACATACCGGACGTCATCCCAGTTCAGGAATTGTCCGGAAAGAGAGGGGAGGAACAACAGGGCCGAGAGGACGAACAGTCCAAGGCCCGCGACAAGCCGATGCCTTGGGGAGCCGGGCTTCCGTTCGGTGAGGATCACGTCTTCGCGTCCGTGGCGCGGGTCTCGGAGTTCTTCCCGCCCAATCGCGCCGTGATCATGTGACGTGCGACATGGTAGACAAGAAGGAGAACCAGCACACCCGCCAGGAAGAGCCACAAGCTCCAAACAAGATGGTCCACGACTTCGCGCGCGACCCGCCCGCCGTTTTCAATGACTCGATTGCCCTCGTCGGCCGCCGCCGTGGCCAACGCGGGGACCTCCGACTCTTCGACGAGGTCATGAAGAGTGCGCACTGTCATGCGCAACTCCGCGATGGCGGCCCCGAGAGCTTCGGCCGCTTCCGTCACGCTCTCCATGCGGAAGGGTTCGCTGGGTTCGCGTGGCTCGGTGGGTTCCCTCGGAGGAGGGATGAGCTGGTTGATCGCGCCGGCTGTCTCGCTGGCCGTCCCGAGGGTCACGTTGAGCGATTGGACCGTCCTTTCCGCCTGCGCCAGAAGGGACTCCATGCCCTGAATGGCTCCGCTGGCTTCGTGGATCGTCTGGCGCAACTCCGGCTGTGCCGCCTCGACTCTCGCAAGAGTTTCCTGAATCTCTCCCGGCAACTGCTCGACGGCCTCGGCCATCCGTCCGGTGCTTGTCGAGATCCCGTCCAGAGCTGCCAGGGTGGCCTGAAAATTCGGGTCCACCAGCAGCTGTTGCGCATTCTCCCGCGCATCGGTGGGCAATTGCCTGAGCGTTGTGTTGATGTCGCCAATCGCGAAGCCGTGTTTGCGTGGGCCGAGACCACTGCGCGCG
>CAYTRP010000390.1:0-2738 GCA_964440195.1 uncultured Candidatus Sumerlaeota bacterium | reverse complement strand
CGCCAATCGCGCCTGCCCCGGTGGCCGTTCCCACCCCCTCCGCCACACCACCCACCGCACGACCGGGCAGTCGAATGACCCCCTCGAGGGCGCGTGCCGTCTGGCGCGCCGCGCCTTCCGCGACACCCGATCCCGGAATGGCATGAAAGGCACTTCCCGAAACGTTCGCCATGGTCGAAAGCACCGAATGGGTTTCCGAGGTGCCGACGCGCTGCCGATAGCCGAAAAACGCCGCGTGGCCGGGATCCGCCGCCCTGAGACGCGCTTCCTCCTCCAGCGTGATCTCGCGGAGGCGCGTGAACTGCGGGGCCGTGAGATGAAGCCTGGCAAAGCCGACAATGTGTGACCGGGCATCCTGGGCGCCGTGGATCAGGTGGACGCGCAGGGGACCAAACTGATCGGCGGCATCCGGCTCCAACAGCGCCGACTCGGCCTGCCGGAGAACAATCCACGAATCCCTCAGCACATCTTCGGGATCCCGCTGGTCAAGCGCGCCTTGCAGCTTCTCGGTCACCGCCAAGAGCCACGCGGCCGCTGCCTCTTCCACCGCGCGATCCCCGGTTGAGGTCACAACCTTCTGCACCGCGTCCCGCAAGGCGATCCCGACTCTCGGCGCCGCTTGCAGCATCGACTCGTGAATGGCAAGCTCCGTCTCGGGATCGGTGATGACGTCCTCGTAGTTGGAATGCGCCGTCCCAGGCCCCCAAACCCCCAGCGCCAAGCAGAGTATCAGGCAGGCACTTCCCGAAAACAGTCGATCCCGTTTGTTCATCGTCATGTCCCGGCGCTTGAAATTGCCATCAACCAACCCCGATACTAGCCCGTAACCGGCCACGTCGCAATGGAGGAGATGGGTGACACATTCTCAGGGGCATGCGCGAGGAGAAAACCGAATGTCTGGACCGGGTCATCACCAATGCCATGCGCCGGGCCGCCTGGGCCGGTCGCCCATGCGCTCCGGATCCGGAGCATGCCCACAAAAACCTCCCCGATGCCCAACGCCTGCAATTCCCGTTTACCTTATCCCGCCCGGCGTCATTCATTAATCGTCTGAAAGTGCAGGGCCAAATCATCAGGACCCCTGCCACAATCCATCCCCGAAAAGGAAGCCCCCATGATTCGTCGAATGCTCCCGTTTGCAGCGACCCGGCTACTGCCCGGGCTGATCGCGCTGGCCCTGCTTGCCTCCACTGCCTCCGCGGAGACGGCCGAGGAGGCGCTCAAGCGCCTCGACCAGAAGGCAAGGCAGGTCGGCACCGTCCACTTCAAGCAGCACATTACGACCAGCAGCCAGATGCTGGACTCCAAGACCAACGCCGAAGTCTGGGCCAAGCGCGAAGCCGATGGGACCTACAAGATGCGCACGGTTTCCACGAGCGACATGTCCTTCAAGGGGATCGACATGCCCCCGCAGAAGGCCTCGGTCCTGAGCGTGAATGACGGTGAGTACATGTGGTCCGAGACGGATTCCCAAGGGATGAAGTCCGTGACCAAGATGAAGGCGCTGCCCGAATCCCAGGCCGGGCTGGCCTCGATGGTCGACCAGGTCAACCAGGGCAAGGGCCGCGTGCTGGAGCCGGAAACCGTCGAGGGGAAGCAATGTGTCGTCATCGAATACGAACTCGACGAGATGGGCGCCGGGATGCCCGTCACCCATCGCATGTGGATCGCCGAGGACACGGGGATGATGCTCAAGTCCACCACCAAGGGTGGCTATGCGGGCGACAGCGAGATGATTCTGAAGGACATCAAGATTGGCGTGCCGATCGAAGACTCAACCTTCACGTATGCACCTCCCGAGGGCGTGGAAGTGATGGACATGTCCGCGATGATGTAATGGGCGATGCGGCAGAAGAAAGTCCCGCCCGGGAGCCATGATGGCCTCCCGGGCGGGTTTGTTTTTGTCCAGGTTGTCGAAGGGTGGATCAGTAATCCATGCCGCCCATGCCGCCCATGCCCGGGTGCGGGGCGTGGCCGCCGTTGCCTTCCTTCTCTTCCTTGAGTTCCGTGATCAGGCACTCGGTCGTGAGCAGCAGGCCGGCAATCGACGCGGCGTTCTGAAGAGCCGAACGCGTGACCTTCTTCGGGTCGATGACGCCGGCTTCCAACAGGTCGGCGTACTCACCCGTGGCCGCGTTGTAGCCGTGATTGCCTTCGAGGGCCTTGATCTTCTCGACAACGATGCTGCCTTCGACACCCGCATTCTGGGCGATCATCTTGGCGGGGTATTCCGACGCCTTCAAGACGACTTCCGCACCGGCAAGTTCCTCACCCTTGAGGTCCTTGCGAAGCTTGTCGGAGACCTTGTTGGCGGCGCGGATGAGCGCGACGCCACCGCCGGCGACAATGCCTTCCTCAACCGCTGCGCGCGTGGCGTGCAGGGCGTCCTCGACGCGTGCCTTCTTTTCCTTCATGGCGACCTCGGTGGCGGCGCCAACCTTGATGACCGCAACACCGCCGGCCAGCTTGGCCAGGCGCTCTTGCAGCTTCTCGCGGTCGTAGTCGCTCGTGGAGGACTCGATTTGCTGCTGGATCTGCTTCTTGCGACCCTCGATGGAGGCCTTCTTGCCGTTGCCTTCGATGATGGTCGTGTCTTCCTTGGTGATCTGGACGCTCTTGGCGGTGCCGAGGTCCTCGATGGTGGCGCTGTCGAGCTTGCGGCCGACTTCCTCGCTGATGACCTGGCCACCGGTGAGGATGGCGATGTCCTCGAGCATGGCCTTGCGGCGGTCGCCGAA